>CAMVIO010000077.1 GCA_947167555.1 uncultured Selenomonadales bacterium | reverse complement strand
CTGAAATGACGGAGCCGGAACTGGACGCGCTGCTGGAAAATCTCCACACCACAACCATGGGTGAGGAAAGGATTCGGCGCAACGCCGCACCCAATGAAGCCGACGTCATCGTGTGGTGCAAAGAACGGATAACCGCGCCGGACGCCGTCATCGAGCGGCGGGGCAAGAACTTCTATATCACGTCGGGCGGCTGCACGCTGACCGTCAACGCCCGAAGCTATACGGTGATTACCGCACATAGAAGTAAAAAACGGGAGAAGGGACAATGAAAACCCGACAAGTCGGAATAATAACCGCAGAGGTTATTTCTCTGCTTGGGCTATCGATAGAACCGGGCATGCCGATTCTGCTTGGTGAAAGCAATTACAAGCATATGCAGGAAAGTCATCCGGAAGCTTTTGCGGATTACTTTGAATATCTTGAAGACATTCTCGCAAAACCTGATTTTGTGAATCTGAATCCGAAGGATGGTTCCGTCAAATATATAAAACATATTTTTGAAAACGTTGCTGTTGGTGTGCGTGTGTCTGCAAGCGGAACAGCGTTTGCGAGGACTATTTTTATTGTGGAGACATGGAAACTTCGTCAATACGAAGCGGGCGGATATTTGAAGCAATGTTCAAAATAAAAAAGGACACGACCTTGTGTCGTGTCCCGAAAACTCAAGGCAGGGTGACTATCCTGCATCTCCTACTCAAGCCTTGCGGCTATCCGGCGGCGGCTGCCAGTTCCGCCCTCTGTGAGTTTTCTTTGTAACTTTATTATTGCATATTCGGTTCGTTTTGACAAGAAAGAAATTTTAAACGGGAGGGGTACGATGAAAACTTTTTCCAAGACGGCTTTGATTTCCGCTTCGGCGGCGGGGTTCCTTTGCCTCGGTTGTTTTTTCGCTTCGCCGAACGCGGACAATTCTTCCTATGCGCCCGGCGCTACCTGCGGGGCCAGGGCCCATGACAAGAAGGACAAGGCGGAGGTGAAAATCGAGTTTCCGCCCGCGCCTCCGGGACCACTTGACAAAGCGAAGCTCGAATCTGCTGTGTGGACAGGAGGCGGGACCTTTCAGACGCCCGTGCTGCCAAAGGGGCGCGACCTTGAGGACGTGACGATTTTCGGCCGTTCCGAGGCCACGGAAAAGCAGATGGTCGATTTCATCCTGCGGCGCAACCCGACGCCGGATATTTCCTGCACGGTGAAAGAGCTCGTCCACTATTATTACGAGGAAGCGGGCCGAGAAGGCATCCGCGCCGACATCGCGCTCTGCCAGGCCTGCAAGGAAACCGGCTTCTTCAAATACGGCGGCGACGTGACGGCGGACCAGAACAACTATTGCGGTCTCGGCGCCACGGGCAACCATGAGCCGGGAGCGCGGTTCGAGACGGCGCAGCTCGGCGTCCGCGCCCATATCCAGCATTTGATGGTCTACACCACGACCCGCAGGCCGGAGACGGAGCTCGTCGACCCGCGCTATGAACTGGTCATCGAGAAACATCCGGAAATTTACGGCGTCATCAAGATGTGGACCGGTCTCAACGGCAAATGGGCCGTGCCCGGCACTTACTACGGGCAAGACATCCTGAATCTCTGGCGGCAGGCGAAGGTGCCCGACGGTTCGCCCACATCCCTTTTGAACGCGTCCGAGGCTGTGCGCCGCGCGCCGGACGATCCGAACGCTTACATCCGCCGCGCCGTGGCGCGGTTCTATGCCGGCGAGCTGGAACGGGCGATCCTGGATTACGACAAGGCCATCGAGCTTTCGCCCTCCGCCGAGGCGTATCTGGATCGGGCGATCTGCTACGAGGCGCTGCACGACCTGGCGAAAGCCGACGCCGACTACACGGCGGCCATCGCTCTCGACCCGATGATGCCCCAGCCGTGGTACAATCGGGGCAATCTTTATTTGCTGGCTGACCGCTACAAAGACGCAATCGCGGACTTCGAGCATGAGCTGGCGTTGAACCCGCAGTCGGCGGACGCCCGCGTCGGCATCGGTATCGCCCACGCGAAGCTGGGGGACTATGAAGCCGCGTGGAAGGATTTCTTCATCGTGACGGACGAGATCCACGACAACAACGAGGCGGCGCTGGCGAACCAAAAAATCATGATGGACGCGGTGAAAGGCAAGAAGAAATGAAATTGAAAAGCACAGCGGTAATCATCCTGTTCGCCTTTTGCGCTTTTTCCGCCGTTTTCGCGCAGGCCGCGCCGATTCCTCTTCGCGGCATCGTCGAGGGGTTTTACGGAAAGCCTTGGACGCAGGAGCAGAGGATCGACATGATGGCCTTTTGCGAGGCGCATGGGCTGAACGCTTACATCTACGCGCCGAAGGATGACCCCTACCACCGGGAGAAATGGCGCGAGCCGTATCCGGAAGCCCAGATCAAAAAGCTGGCGGCGCTCATCGGCGAAGCGCAGCGGCATCATGTGAAATTCATCTTCGCCCTGTCGCCGGGGCTGGACAATTCCTATACGCCGCTTCGTGGCGCGAGGGACAGGAAAAAGCTTCTGGAGAAGCTCGAATCCGTCTACGCCCTCGGCGTGCGGGACTTCGCGGTGTTCTTCGACGACATCACGGAAAAGGACGGGCAGGGGCAGGCGGAACTTCTGCGCTGGCTCGACGCGCATTTTGTGAAGCCCCGCGGCGATGTTTCGCCGCTTCTCACCGTGCCGACGGAATATTTTTTGCCCGATATGCGCGGTACGGACGGAAAAGCGAAGCCCTACACGAAAGACTTTTCCCTCGGCCTTCCGAAAGACGCGCTGCCGCTTTTCACAGGGGACGGCGTCGTCATGCAAGGCTTGTCCGGGAAAACGCTGGACGACACGGAGCGGCTTTACGGGCGGCGGCTCGGCCTTTGGTGGAACTATCCTGTCAACGACTACATGGAGGCAAAGCTGGCCCTCGGCCCGGTGGAAAAATTGCCGGAGGCGGGGATTCCCGCGATTTTCTTCAACCCGATGAGCGCGGCGGAACTCTCGAAAATCAGTCTCGCCACGGGCGCGGCCTACGCCCTCGCGCCGGAAAGCTACGAGCCGCAGGCCGCGTGGGAAAACGCGATTCGTGAGCAATACAGGGACCTTGCGCCGCAAATGACGCTGTTCGCCGACCAGTCCCAGCACCTCGAAAACAACTGGGCGAACATCGGACGCCCGGACGGGGAGAAGCTCCGCGCGGACATGGACGAGTTTTGGCGCGCGTGGCCGAAAGGCGAGGGGGCCGACGCCCGTCTTGCCGATCTGCGGCAAAAGCTCGGCGTGCTGAAGGACGCGGCCAAAACCTTGCAGAGCAAATTGCCGGGAAAACAGAAGCGTGAATGCAAGTTCCAGCTGAAGCAGCTGGAACGCCTCGCCGAAGCCGACGCCCTTGCCCTCGACCTGCTCGAAGCAATCAGGGCGGGCGACGAAAAGCGCGTGAAAAAGCTGACGGCAAAGCTTGAAAAGAAAAACAGGAAAATCACGGATAATGAAGACAAGGCGAAAATCTCCGAAACAGTTTGCCGGGCGTTCCTCGACGAAGCGCTGCGGTACGCGGGGGAGAAGCCATAAAAAGCAAGCAGCCCACAAAGGCGATCTTCGTGGGCTGCTCGTTTTTTTGTAAGCTATTGGGACTGTTTTTTTGTCAGGTATTCGATGTAGGTGCTCTTGCATTCGTTGAAGGCGCGGCCGATGGGAATCACTTCGCCGTTGTCCAGGACGAAGTCGGTTTTTGTCATTGTCCGTATGCAGGACAGTCGCACGGCATAGCTGCTGTGGGTGCGGACAAATTCATCCGGCGGCAGCTCTTCCATTATTTTCTTGAGTGTCGCGTTGGTCTGGAAGTCCTTCTCGCCGTGGACACAGCAGCCTCTGCCGATAATCTCGAGGTATCGGATGGAACGGACGGGCACCATGACCGAATGGTAATCGAATGTCAACTCGATCATAGGGGCGTCCGACTTCAGGGAATGCTTAAGGAACCGCTCAAAAACCTTCTCGATAGCTTCGAGTGTGGCCGGTTTGATCAGGTAGTGCATCGCGCGTACCTCGAAGCCGGCGACCGCGAACTCCGGGCTCATGCTGACAAAGACGAATTCCACTTCCGCGTCCTGTGTCCGCACCGCGCGCGCGAAGTCTATCCCCAGCCCGTTGCCGATATAGTTGTCGAAAAAAATCAGTTCGTACTTGCCGGGCTGGAAAACTTTCATCAAATCGCTTCCGGACGAAAAAGCGCTGACCTCCATGTCCATATTGCGCGTCTCGGCGTATGTTTCGAGGACGTCCCGCAGATGTCCAAGATCCTTTGGGTCGTCGTCCACGATTGCGACTCGCAAGGCTCTCACCCTTTCATTTTTATTGTACTTTGTAGTATAATATATCATAGGATTTTTATAAAGAAAAGTCTGAAGGGATGCTTATGGTTCTCGCTGTGGGAATGGCGACCGGTCTTACGCTGATTCAGACCATCGGCGCCTATCTCCGCTATCTTCCTTTTGAGGACAAGCTCACGATGGAGGAGCGGACCCGACTCTGGAAATATATATTGCTCTGGATGCCGGTTTCTTTCACGATTGACGTCGCGTATTTCTGTTACGCAGGCGTCGACGTCTTCACATACAAGAATGTCCACTATTTCGGCTGGATCCCGTTTTTTACGTTTTCTCTCATCGTCATCCGGAACGAGGGCATGCGCCATCTTTTCGTGGCGGGGATGCAGGCCCTCTGGTTCATGCTGCTGCAAACGATGAGCGGCACATTGATCCTGACGATCATGCCGCCGTTTTACGGTACGGGCGTCAACCGCCTGCCGGTGCAGACCGCGTTCTATATCTTCTTTTTCCTTGTGCTGCTGCCGGTGGAACAGCGGGTTTTCCGGAAACTGCTGCCGTCGCACATGTTTACCGGCAACAAGCTGGCGGGGTGGAGCTTCGCGCTGCTGCCGCTGGGACTTTGCGCAGCGCCGCTGATTACGCTGATCGAGCGGCCTCTGATGTATACCTGGACGGACAGGATTGCGCGGTTCTTCCTTTTGCTTTGGGGCTTCATACTTTACCAGTATTCGCTGTATGCCGGAAGGCGCTCGGCGAAGATACGGGAAAAGGAGCATACGAACGAGCTGCTGGCGCAGCAGATCAACGCTATGGAGGCGTACATGCGCCTGCTCCAGTCCCGTGAGGAAGACGTGCGGCGCGCGCGCCACGACCTCCGTCATTTCAATCGGCTTTTGGTGACGTTGATCCAATCGGGGGAAATCGACAGGGCGCTCGACCTGATCGAGGTACAGGATCGCGATCTGCTGAAGAAGCCGATTGCCGCGTATTGCCGAAGCCCGATCGTGAACGCGGCGCTGACGGTTTACATGCAGCTTGCGGAACAGGACAAGATCCCGATTTCCTGCAACGTGAACATCGACAAACCGGAGCGTCCGACGGCGGGGGACAACGACCTTTCGATTTTGCTGTCCAACGTCATAGAGAACGCGGTCATTGCCAGCCGCAAGCAGCCCGAAGGGCAAAAAGAAATCGACGTCTCGCTGGTCTACGACTCGCTGCAGTACGCGCTTGTCGTAAAAAACCGTTGCGATACGCCGATCCGGTTCGGGAGCGACGGCCTGCCGATGGCGACGGAACACGGCCACGGCATAGGCATGATCTCCCTGCGGAACTTCAGCAAAAAATACGACGCGGAAGTGTTCTTCGAGCAAAAGGACGGCTGGGTTCGGCTTTTAATGTACTGGAGCGGGGAATAGCTCTTCCCGCAACCTCTCGATGGCCTTTTTCACGGCCTCTGGCGAGATGCACCTTGTGCATTCGAATTCGCGGTCGGTGTTCCGGTGGTGCGGGCAGGCGCCGAAGTCCTCGTAAACGTGTTCGTTGCGCTGATCGTTGGCACAGCTGTGGCAGGTGTGGAACTGCTGCACGCGGTACGGCGTGAAGAACTCCGTGCCCGGCGCCGTGAAGCCCACGATCATTACCACGGGCACGTCCGCGCCCCACGCCATCCACGACAGCCCGCTGGCTAGCCCGACGAAAAATTCCGCGCCGGAAATCAGGTCGACGCGCTCCTGCAGCGACAAGTTGCCGGTGAAATCCTCCGCGCCGTAGGGAATCGCGTTGCCGTGAATCCCGTTCACCGTCACGCGGTCCCGGTCCACGCAAAGCACCCGGTATCCGAGCTCCTTCAGATAGGCGACCGTGTCCATCCAGCCCTGCGCGTTGTTCCAGTATTTGCATTGCGCCGTGGCCTGCGTCGCGATGCAGACGTATGGCTCCTTCGGGCGTATTTTTTTTGCCTCCGCCGAGGGCAGCAGCTTCGGGCGCGTCTCCACGGGCTCGACGCCCAGGAGATAGGCTGCGTGCGCCTGCAGCCCGACTACGCGCCAGTCCGTCGGCTGGAGATTGCGGTCGTCCCACGGCGCGAACAGGCCGACGTAGTAGGTCGCGTAAAGGTCGTCGGGCCGTTTGTCGTCGGGCGCGAGAAAATGAATGTCGGGATAGCCGGCGCGCAGGATCTCGATATACCGCTTGTCCATCCAGGCGTACAGCTCGCAGCCGTGCTTTTTTCGGAACGCCTCGGCGTAGGGGAACCACGCGAGCAGGTCGCCCATCGCCGCGCCGGCGAACTTCATCAATACCTTTTTACCGTTTGCGTTGTAGTCATGGGAAAAGACGAGCTTCTCTTCCAGGAGGGGCTCGTCTTTATCTTTGCGTTTCTTCTGTTCCTCCTCGTCGGGCATCTCGTAGACCTCGAGGCGGAAGTTGACGAAGTAACGCTTCGTGCTGGTCGCCATCACGCCGGAAGCGGGCGAGTCGTAAACAGTAAGCGCCGCGTCCCGGTCGATGAACCGCACGCGGAACTTGCCCTCCGGCACAGAGACCCGAAGCCCCGCGTTGAAATCGAAGCGAAGCCCCTCGACGGGCGTCTCCTGCGTCGGCGTCTGCGGCGGATCGAAGGTCATATACGGCTCTTTTTTCGGCGCATTATTTTCTTCCATTTCGTTGCCTCCTGTGGCCTTTTTCCGGGTCGAGCCTGTAGTCCTGCATCAGCCGCGCGATGGTCTGGCAGACCTGCCCCGAGCTGATGAACCTCGTGCACTCGAACTCGCGCTCCGTGTTCTTGTGGCGCGGACACCAGCTGAAATCCGCGTGTTTGAACTCCTCGCTGCTGTCCGTCCAGCAGCCGTTGCAGACATGGAAATTGATGACCCGGTAGGGGGTGTGGAACTCATTGTGCGGCAGCGTGAATCCGGAAATCATCACCACCGGCGTCCCCGCGCCCCACGCCAGCCATGACAGCCCGCTGGACAGCCCGACGAAAAAATCGGCGTGGGCGAGGAAATCGACGCGTTCCTGCAGCGGCCTGTCGCCGGTGAAATCCTCCGCGCCATAGGGAATCGTGTTCCAGTGCCGCCCATAGCCGTGGCACTTCTCCTTGTCGATGCAGAGCACACGGTAGCCGAGCGCCTTCAGGAAATCTATCGTTTCGATCCAGCCCCGCGGATTGTTCCAATATTTCGCCTGGCTCGTGGCCTGCGCCGCGATGCAGACATAAGGCTCCTCGATCGGTCGTTTCTTCGACGGCGTCAGCATGGGCCGCTGCTCAGCGACGTCGAGGCCGAGGATGTAAGGGATATTGAGCTGCAAGCCGATCACGCGGAAATCCGTCGGCTGGTGGAAACGGTCGTCGGCGGGGAAAAAGATGCCCATGTAATAAGTCGCGTAGCAGTTCTCGGGCTCTGTCCCCGGCTTGATGAAACGGATCTTCGGGTACGCGGGCTTGAACAGCGCGGCGATCTTCTCGCTCATCGAGCAATACACCGTGCAGCCGTGCTTCTTGCGGAACTCCTCGGCGTAAGGGAACCAGGCCAGGATGTCGCCCAGCGTTCCCACGGGATAACGGATATGCACGTTCTTGCCCTTCAGGTCGAGATCGTGGGTCAGGGAAAGCTGCCCGTCCTTCCATATCTCGACGCGGAACGGGATATAATACTTCTTCGTGCTCGTCACGAGCGCGTTCGAGACGTCCGCGTCGTAAAGGATCGAGCTGGTGCCGAGGTCGGTGAACCGCACATGGTAGTTTCCCTCGGGGATCAGCACCCGCGCCCCGTAATTGAAGTCCAGCTTCACGCCAGTCAGTGGCGTTTCGAGAGAAACAGGCGCGGGGGAGAAGCTGACATATTTTTTCTGCGGTGCAGAAGTATCCGCGTTGGTTTCCATGAGTTCACCTTCCTGTGTAAATGCTCCCTCAGTCATGCCTTTGGCATGGCACCTCTCTCAACGAGGGGCTTAACGAAACTGACAGGGGAATTTTCAGAACATGAACGAAACGCTGATGCCGCCTGTCACGCCGCGCTTCTTTCCCGCGAAGCCCGCTACGTTCAGGTCGAGGCTCCAGGGGCTGTTTTCGTTTGGCCGCATGGTGGCGCCGAGCTCCAGCCGTGCGCTGCCGCCGGTGGGGTCGGTGCCCCGGATCGGGGCGCTGATGACGCCGTTCGAGACCGTGCCGCTGGCCTTGGCGTCCA
>CAMVIO010000076.1 GCA_947167555.1 uncultured Selenomonadales bacterium | reverse complement strand
TTCTCACAAAGAACGGATTGGGTGATGACGATGATGAACGAAAACCTGCAAAAACCGGTAATGCTGATCGTCGACGACGTGGAGATCAATCGCGTGATTTTGGCGCAGTTCTTCAAGGATGAGTTCGACATCTGCGAAGCGAGCAACGGCGAGGAGGCTCTTATTTTTGTGACGGAACATCCGGTCAGCGTCATCCTGCTCGATCTCGTAATGCCGATCATGGACGGCTTCGACCTCTTGGCCCGGCTGAAGCGCGACGACCGCTTCCGGGATATCCCGGTCATCGCGACGACGGCGCGCACCGAGAACGACAGCGAAGTCCGCGCGATGGAACTCGGCGCGGCGGACTTCATCACGAAACCGTACAACCCGACCGTCGTGCGCAGCCGCGTCCACAACGTCTTGTCGCGCCTCGAGAACGAGTGGCGCAAACTGGAGCAGACAGCGCAGTCCCAGGAGATCGTCGATATGCGCCGCCGCATCGAGCTGGACGCTTTGACCGGGCTTTACGACCGGGACAATTTCTGCCGCAAGGCGGCGTCCTTCATGCAGATGGACGCGACGCAAAAATATGTGATCGTTTACCTCGATGTCAACTATTTCAAAGTCGTCAACGACCTGTTCAGCGTGGAAACGGGCAACCTGCTCCTGCGCTCGGCGGCGGCGTTCCTGCAAAGCGTCGCCAGCGGCGTCGGCATCGCCGGACGTCTGGAGGCCGACCATTTCGCGCTGTGCCTCCCACAGAGCGCGTTGAATATCGAAGCCATCATCATGGGACTTGACGGCGTCGTGCAGTCGCTGAACATCCCGCAGAACATTCGCTTCTATGCGGGCATCTATCCGGTCTCGAACGTATTCCTTGCCGTGTCGCAGATGTGCGACCGCGCCCACACCGCGATGAATACCGCGAAAGGCCGCTACACGCAGCGCTTCGCATGGTACGACGAAAAGATGCGCGAGGACGAAATCGAGGAACACCTGATTCTCCGGGATATGGAAGGGGCGTTGGCCGACGGGCAGTTCTCCATCAATATCCAGCCGATTTACAATATCGAGACAGGCGAGGATTTCAGCGGCGAGGTGCTGGTGCGCTGGTACCATCCGCTGAAGGAGTTCATTCCACCGGCGCGGTTCATCCCGATTTTCGAGAAAAACGGCTTTGTTGCCCGAATCGACCGCTTCGTCTGGGAAGAGTCCTGCAAGATGCTGGCCTATGAAAAAGAAACCTTCGGGCGCGTGATTCCCGTGTCCGTCAATCTCTCGCGGCTGAATTTCTACGACGAACATCTCGTCGAATATATACTCGGGCTAATCAAGAAGTACGATCTCGAGCCGTGGATGCTGAAGCTGGAAATCACCGAGAGCGCTTACACGGACAATATGCACCTGCTGATCAACACCGTGGCGCGCTTCCAGAAGGAAGGCTTCAAGATCCTGATGGACGACTTCGGCAGCGGCTACTCGTCGCTGAATATGCTTCGCAACATGCCCGTCGACATCCTGAAGCTCGATATGCGTTTCCTCGAGGACGTCCAAAATGACCCGCGCGCCCAAGCCATCGTCAGGAACATCGTGAACCTCGCCAGGGACATCAACATGGAGGTCATTGTCGAAGGCGTCGAGACGAAAGGACAGCTCGACTTCCTGCGAAGCGTCGGATGCAAGAACATCCAAGGCTTCCTGCTCTCCTACCCGATGACGAAGGAAGATTACCTCGACCGCTTCGTGCACAAGCCGGAGCCGCTGAAAGTATAAACTGCAAAAGGAGCGCGAATCTGCGCTCCTTTTTTACGGCATATCGCAAATAATCCCCGATTGGAAATCCAATCGGGGATTATTTGCGTATAACGATTTTCTACAGCTCATCCGCTTCAAAAGCGTTTTCCAGATGGCGGACTTTCCATGCGTGATCCGGGGCCGCATAGACTTCCACGACATCAAAGCGGCAAGGCGGCGCTTCTCTCTGCCTTTGGCGGTTCATCATGTACCACATCGCCCCGCGGATGATGCGGCGCTGCTTTTCCCATCCCACTGCCGCCGAGGGCTGACCGTATCGCGCGCTCCGTCTCGTCTTTACCTCGACGAACACCAACGTTTTTCCGTCCCGCGCGATCAGGTCGATTTCCCCCACCGGCGTCCGGTATTGCCGTTCGAGAATCGCGTAACCTTTTTGTTCGAGGTACGCGGCGGCGGTCTCTTCCCCCCGGTTGCCCAGTCCTTTCCTGTTCACGGCATGGGCCTCTTACGCGCGCCCGCTTTCGTGTCCATGCGGTAAATATACGCGAGGACTTCGGCAACCGTCGTATAGAGCTCGGGAGGGATTTCCTTGTCGAGGTCGAGCGCCATCAGGAGATTCACCAGGGATTTGTTCTGGTAAACCGGAATGGCGTTGGACTGCGCCGCCGCGAGGATATTTTCCGCGACGTATCCGCGCCCTTTCGCGACCACCTTTGGCGCGGTATTCTCCTCCGGGTCGTATTTCAGCGCAACGGCCTTTTTTTCCGCGTTCGGGTCTGTCTCCGGTTCCGGACGGAGCCCGCGTTTTCGATCCATCATGTCTTAGCACCTGCCACGCCGACCTTGACGCTCATCAGCGTCAGCGGCTTATCGTCAAAGGACGCGCGAAATTCATCCATGTAATCGCGGAATTCGTCGAGATTTTCACGCTCGGAGAAATAAATGCGCACGTCGAGATTCGTCTCTTCATACATTCGGAAGCTCACGTCCACGGCGCCGATATTTTCCGTCAGCAGGCAGACGCGAATCCAGGTCTCCTTTTTCGACGGTCCGCCGTTCTCGTCCTTCTTGTCCTCGTCGTAAACGTGGATATAGGCGGGATAAGGCTTCTGCATATCCTCCGACATATAGAGCGGCGTCATGAAGCTCATGGAACGGTGCCCTTCCGGCGTGCGCCCGTTCTCCGGGAGCAGCGAGTTTTTCATCATCGACGCGAAATCGGACAGGCTCTTGCCCGCCCTTTTCAGCGATTTCCCGTCCCGTTCCTTGATCATCGCGAGGTCGCAAAGCTGCATGAACGCCCAAAGGCGCGGCAAGTCTTCCAAGCCCTTCTGCTGGGCGGACTGCAGCACGGACGCGGGAACGTTCTTCTCGCAGAGCTGCAAAAGCGCCTGAAGCTCCCTCGCGTCCTTTTCGGACAGCATCTCCCGCTCGTTGTTTACGAAATTCAAAAGCAGCTGCTCGTCCTCCTGCGTGAGCTGCGCGTTTTCCATGACCATGGAGGCAAGCTGCTTCATCGCCTCCATCATGCGCGGCGTATTCTGCATCGCGGGCGATTGCTGCATCTTCCCGAAAACGTGTATCGGCGACGGCATTTCTCCCTGCTCGTTCTGCTGCGGCTGAGCGGTCTGCTGCTGCAAACGCCCGCGCATACGCTCAAGCCCTTTGCGCATGAGCTCCGCAAACGGATCCTGCGGCTTGATTCCGTCCGGCGACGACGTTTCGGCCTGTGTTTCCTCCGCTTCGTTTTCCCATGCGTAAATCGACGCGTTGGACTCCCCGCCGCGCCGCGTCGCCGTACTTTCCGTCTGCGCGGACTGCCCCCGGGCGGCCTGTTGGGTTTGCTGCGCGGATTGCTGCTCCTTCGTCTGCTCCGCCGCATTTTGGTTCAGAGTCCCTTGCGGCTTTTGTTGTGCCGCCCCCTCTTTAGCTTCTCCGGTCTGCGCATTTTGCTCCGGCGCGGTTCCCTCCTGTGCCGCTTTCGCCGTATTATCGCCGCTTTTTACTGCGGCCTCTTCGCCCTTTTGCGCAGTCTCTCCGTTCTTCGTTGCGGCTTCGTCGCCCTCCGCCGCCATTCCTTTCCATATACCGGGCATATCCCGCGCCGTTCCCGGCTCGGTTGTCAGCCGTCCCTGTGTCGTCTCCGCTTCCGAATGGGCTGCCGCCTCTTCCGACATCTGCGGCTGCTCGCCCTGCCGTGTCCCTTGCTCCTGCGTCTGAGCTGTTTTCCTCGCATCGGGACGGGGCATGAAATAATCCATCAGCTGTTTCATGAAGTTGAAAGCGTCGGACTCCGGCTGCTCGACCGTCGGCATCGACGCGCCCTGTTGGTGCGCAAGCAGGAACTGCATCATTTCCGGCAGCTCGTCCGCCTGCTTGCCGTCGAGGATATCAAAGGCAAGCTTATGGAGCATCGTCGGCGCCATGTCCTTGCCTTCCCCCGCCATCATCATTTCCTTGACGCCGGCGAAAACCGCCTGCAGCTCATCGCTCAGCGCGGCGGGCTTTCCCTGCTCCGCAAGGGAGCCCATCTGGTGAAGCATCCGCGCCAGCGTGAACATCTGATCCATGGCGAACCGCTGGCTTTCCAGCGTCGTGCCGAGCCCCTCCGCCAGCGTCGATTCCAGCGAAAACGACTGCTGCATGATGCTGTCGATCAGTTTCTGGAGCTGCGGGGAAATCTTGTCCATCGCCTCTTCCTTTGTCGAAGCGATTTTTGACAGGAGATTCGCCACATCCGAGACGGAGTTCTGAAGGCTGACGTCCGTGCGCGGCGCAAAAGGCGAAGCCGAAGGCGTTCCCCGCCGCTGCACTCCTGTAGTCTGAGGTCCCTGCGGGCGCTCTATCGGACGTATGCCTGTCGGCATAGCCGTCGTTTCCATCGCCATGATTCTCCCCCCTGTCGTGATTGATGAATGTTTAAACTCGTTTTACTCCCTCCGGCACTTCGTGCCATCCCCCTCTTAGAGGGAGGCTGAATCCCAAGTCCCCCTCCCAGAGGGG
Source organism: uncultured Selenomonadales bacterium (assembly GCA_947167555.1). GTDB lineage: Bacteria > Bacillota > Negativicutes > Selenomonadales > Selenomonadaceae > RUG12372. Next base: position 3,766 of record CAMVIO010000076.1, on the reverse strand, counting down.
GATGTCAGCGAAAGCTGACAGGGGGAGTTTGCTCCGCCATCGACCGCACCGGTTCGAATGACTTCCTGTGGATCGGGCACGGGCCGTATTTCTCCAGCGCTTCGATGTGCTGCGCGGTGCCGTATCCTTTGTGCTGCGCGAAGCCGTACTGCGGATATTCGGCGTCGTATTTCAGCATCATGCGGTCCCTCGTGACCTTCGCGATAATCGACGCCGCCGCGATGGACGCCGACTTCGCGTCGCCCTTGATGATCGAAAGAGACGGCATCGGAAGCTTCGCCAGCTCCACCGCGTCAATCAGCACCTTGTCCGGCTTCGGGTCGAGATTCAGGATCGACTCGTACATACCGTTCATCGTCGCCTGGTATATATTCACGCGGTCGATTGTCTTCGCGTCCACGATCGAGACGCGGACCGCGACCGCCTTTTCCAGTATCTCGTCGTATAACAGCTCGCGCTTCTTCGGCGCGACCTTCTTGGAATCGTTGAGTCCCGGCAGGAAAAGCCCGAAGGGCAATATCACCGCCGCCACGACCACAGGTCCGGCCAACGGCCCGCGGCCCGCCTCGTCGACGCCGGCTACATACTTCGCCCCTTCATCCCGCGCCGCGTATTCGTATGCGTAAAGCGCGTCGATTCTCGCCCGCTCCGCCTGTTCCCGGCGATACCGCTTCGCGAGCCTTTGCATGCCCGCCCGTGTATCCGCCTCGCAGGCCGCAACAAAATCATCGGACGGCACGCCTGAGAACAGCGCCGCCTCGACGTCCTTCAGTTTCATTTCCGCCGCGTTCATCCGGCCTCAACCTCTTTTTCGCCCTTCGGCGCTTCCGGCGCGTCGTCGAAAGTCACGCGCCCCAGCCGCCCGCCCCGAAGGTCTGACAGCAAAAGCCGCTGCACCTTTTCCGCGTCGAGCAGCCCGCCCTTCAACAGGCAGCCGCGATGCTTTCCGATATGCTCCAGAAGCGTTTCCGCGTCGGCCTGCATCTCGTCCTCCGTCAAACGGTAACGCTCCGCCAGCCGTTTCGGGCAGTGCGCCGACAGCCATTCGAGCAACCGCTTGACCGCCGCCTCGACGTCATAGACCTCGTCGCTGACCGAGCCTACAAACGCGAGCCGCATCCCGACCACCGGGTCTTCGAACTTCGGCCAGAGGATGCCCGGCATATCGAGAAGCTCCAGATTCTTTCCGACGCGGATCCATTGCTTGTCCCGCGTGACGCCGGGACGATCTTCGACTTTCGCCTTCGCCGCGCCAGCGAGGCGATTGATCAGCGACGACTTGCCGACGTTCGGGATGCCCAGTACCATCGCCCGCGCCGCCCGGGGCTTCGCGCCCTTCGCGACCAGCTTGTGAGTTTTCGGCTTCGCCAGCGCTTCGGCTTTTTGCACCAAAGCTTTCAGTCCCGCCCCCGAAAGGGAATCGATTGCCGCCGCCGAAAGCCCCTGCGAGCGAAAATACGCAATCCATTTTTTCGTCTGCGCCTCGTCCGCAAGGTCGGCTTTATTGAGCGCCACCAGCCGGGGCTTGTCGCCGACGATCTCCCGGATCAGCGGATTCGCGCTGCTTACGGGAACCCGCGCGTCCAAAAGCTCGATTACGACGTCCACCAGCTTCAGATGCCCCTGGATCAGCCGCCTGGTCTTCGCCATATGACCGGGGAACCACTGTACGTTAGGAACTGCGCCTCCCGCTTCTTTCTGCTCCATTTGCCGAACTGCCCCTTGTTTCTCAAAATTGTCCATCTGTATTAATTCCCCACAGAATAAAAAAATCCTGCAAAACTGCAGGATTTTTTATGTATGGTTTCACGATAACCGCCCTTTGAAATCCTCGTAACCGAAGCGGCGGACGATATGCCATCCGTCATTTTCCGCCGCGACGATGGCGGGCAGCGCCATGCCGTTGAAGGTGTTGTTCTTGACCATCGAATAGATCGCCATGTCGCCGAACACGATCCGCGTGCCGCGCGTCAGCGGTTCGTCAAAGGAATAATCGCCGATGACGTCCCCCGCGAGACAAGTCGGTCCCGCGAGCCGATAGGTGTGCGCTTTCTCGCCCGCCTCCCCTGAACCGTAAAGCGGCGGGCGGTACGGCATCTCGATTACATCGGGCATATGGCAGGCCGCCGACGTATCGAGAACCGCCACGGGCAAACCGGACGTCTCCACCACGTCCAGCACCGTCGCCGCGAGGTCGCCCGCATGGTACGCGACGGCCTCGCCCGGTTCGAGGTAGACTGTCAGCCCGTATTTTTCTTTCATGCGCCGGATGCAGGACGCCAGCATATCGAGATTGTAGCCCGGCTTCGTGATATGGTGGCCTCCGCCGAAATTCACCCATTGCATCTGCGAAAGATAAGCGCCGAACTTTTCCTCGAAGACGTCCAGCGTCTCTGCCAGCGGCTCCGCCCCCTGCTCGCAGAGCGTATGGAAATGCAGCCCGCTGATCCCGTCGAGCGCCTCCGGCTCGAAATCGGCAAGCCGAACGCCAAGCCGCGAACCGGGCGCGCAGGGATCGTAAATCGGCGTGTCCTGCGTCGAATGCTCCGGATTCACGCGAAGCCCGCAGACCGCCCCCGCCGCCAGCGCCTTCGCACCGAAACGTTTCCATTGGTCAAAGGAATTGAAAACGACATGGTCGGCGTAGGTCAGAAGCTCGTCAAACTCGTCCTCGCGGTAGGCGGGAGAAAAAACGTGGGTCTCGCCGCCCATTTCTTCCTTGCCCAGCCGCGCCTCGAAAAGCCCGCTGGCCGTGCTGCCGTCAAGATATACGCGGATCAGCGGATAAAACCGGAACATCGAGAACGCCTTTTGCGCCAAAAGAATCCGGCAGCCCGTCTCCCGCTTCACCTGCGCCAAAACAGAAAGATTATGCGTGAGCCGCGCCTCGTCCACGATATACGCCGGCGAAGGCGCTTCCGCCCAGACGCGGGCCATACCCGACGGCGCATCGTTCAGCCCAACGATTCGGACGCTTTTGTTTTCATTCATACCCGTTCTCCTATAAAAAGTGAGGTGTGAATCACTCCACACCTCACGCATTTCAATCAGTCCACCAGTTTCGGCGCGAAATTCTCCTGCCACGGCAGGCCCCATTTGTTCAGCGCGTCCATGAACGGATCGGGATCGAACTCCTCGATGTTGAACACGCCCGGCCCCTTCCATGTGCCGTTCATCACCAGCATCGCGCCGATCATCGCCGGAACGCCCGTAGTGTACGAGATGGCCTGCGAGCCGACTTCCTTGTAGCACTCCTGATGATCGCAGACGTTGTAAAGATAATACGTCTTATCTTTGCCGTCCTTCTTGCCACGGAAAATGCAGCCGATATTCGTCTTGCCCTTCGTGCGCGGGCCGAGGCTCGCCGGATCGGGCAGCACGGCCTTCAGGAATTGCAGCGGGATGATCTTCTTGCCCTCGAAGTCGATCGGCTCGATGGACGTCATGCCGACGTTCTCGAGGCATTTCAGATGGGTCAAGTAGCTCTGACCGAAAGTCATGAAGAACCGGATGCGTTTGATGCCGGGGATATTCAGCGCCAGCGACTCGATTTCCTCATGGTGCAGGAGGTACATATCCTTCGGGCCGACCTGGTCGAAGTCATAGACGCGCTTGATCTCCATCGGCTGCGTGTAGACCCACTTGCCGTCCTCCCAATAGCTGCCTTTCGCCGAGACCTCGCGGATATTGATCTCAGGGTTGAAGTTCGTCGCGAACGGATAACCGTGGTCGCCGCCGTTGCAGTCGAGGATGTCGATATACTCGA
>CAMVIO010000075.1 GCA_947167555.1 uncultured Selenomonadales bacterium | reverse complement strand
CCCATCGACATACACAAATTGAATACCAAAAAATTCCCGGAACAAACGAACCTGACACGAGCGGATTTTGTCATTGTCCTTGGAGACTTCGGCCTTCTTTGGAAAGAAGACAAGGAATATCGCTATTGGAAGGAATGGCTGGAGCAAAAGCCGTTTACGCTTCTCTGGCTTGACGGGAACCATGAAAATTTTGACTGGATTGACAGGCTTCCAGTGTCCGAATGGAACGGCGGGAAGGTGCATTTTATCAGCGAGAACATCATACATCTTATGCGTGGCCAGATTTTCGACCTCGACGGGAGATCCTTTTTTGTCTGCGGCGGTGCTACATCGACCGACAAGGAATATAGGCGCATAGGGGTGAGCTGGTGGCCGCAGGAAGATATTTCATGGGCAGAGTGCAGCGAGGCGATGGATAATCTCGAAAAAGCTGACAATACCGTTGATTTTGTGCTTTCGCATACTTGTCCCGCAAGCCTGCTGACGCCAATGTTTCAATTTTCTCCGGCTCCTGATCCGACAGCGCGCTTTCTTGAAGAAGTGGCGCGGCGCGTCAAAAGTGCGGAATGGTATTTTGGCCATCATCACATTGACAAAGATTTTGGCCGCTTCCATGCAGTATATAGGAGAATTACGAGGCTTTTTTGATTACACAAAAAAACAAAACAAAGAAAATAGAATTTATAATTATTTATGTATAATAATTATATAAAAATAGCTAAAATAAAGGAATTTATTATATAATTTATACATAAATAAACAATAAAACGAAGTTAATAAAATTAAATATTTACATAATAAAAATATTGCGGTATAATGCTTGTGGAGGTGGACAAGATGAAAAAAGCGTATGCCGTAGTCAGTCAAAAAGGTGGCACCGGGAAGACGACAACCGCGCTCGCACTTGCAGCCGGTTTAGTCCAACGTGGCCGGAAAGTTTTATTGATTGACGCCGATCCGCAAGGCGATTCCACTTTTGTCTCCAACATCGACCTGGAGGAAGGGGAACTTGCGCTTTCGGCGGTCATGGAGAAGAAGAAAAAAATCGAGGACGTGACGCAAGGGACGGAAGCAGGGTATGACATCATCCCGGCAGACGGTGGCCTTGCATTTTTTGGAAAGTCCGCGACGAAAGTTTCTTTGTCAAAAATTATTGAAAGCGTCTCGTCCGTGTATGATTACATTGTCATTGATTGCCCGCCGAATATTGGCCCGGTCACCATCCAAGCATTGGAGGCCGTGGACGAGGTTATTATCCCGGCACTCTCGGACGCTTTTTCTGTTACCGCCTTGCGAAAATTGGCGGTATCTATTCACGCCAGCCGGAAGAAGAACAGGAAACTTTTGATTGCCGGTGTATTGCTGAACCGCATCCGCGCGAACACGAACATAGCCAAGACTGCTGTCCCTGACTTGGAGAGCATAGCGAAAACGATTGGAACGAAAATTTTCAACACGACGATCCCGGACAATACCAAACTGAAAGAAGCGCAATTTGACCGCAGCTCAATCTTTGCGTATGACAGCAAGAGCACGGGCGCGGACGCTTATGAAGATTTTATTACGGAGCTAACGGGAGAAAGGAAGAAGAACAATGGCCAAGAAATTAAAATCACTCGTCGAAATGTACAAGGAAAAGGAAGGGGAAAGTCTCAAGGAGCTGGGAAGAAAACCCGGCAGACCAAGAACAGAAAGTAAGAAGGTACGATTGAATTTCTCCTTGGATGAAGATTTGGTTGCCGATTTGAAAGCGTTGGCGTCAATCAAGAAGCAATCGTTGACCGCGATTTTCATAGAATCGGTAGAAAAGGAAATAGAACAGCATCGGCGCGATATTGATATACTCAAAGCAATGCAGAAGTGATAAAAGCCCCGGCGGATTAACCGCTGGGGCTTTTGTTTTTGGAGAGGTTTTTCAAGGACGCAATATCTTCAGGCGACATGGATTTTTTCTTTTCCGTCAAGGCGTACTCCATGACAGCATCGAATCCTGTCATCAAAACCTCATCTATGAAATTTTGTGGCCAGTCAGAAAACGTCAGCGGGAAACCAAAAACCTTCGTGGCCGTCTTTTTCATTCCTGCCTCGGCGAGGCCTCCAATCTGAATAAGGCGGTGTGTCCTTGCTTTGCGTTGCCTTAGCCGTTCGCGAGCCTCCTTAATAGTCTCCCGTGCGGTTCTCTGTTCTTCCTTTGTCAGAAATTTTTCTATGCGCTTATTTTCTTTCTGATCCTTTTTTAGTTCACGCTCCCATTGATTCATTTCTGTCCTTGTCATTTTAGAGCGGCCTCCATCCGCTGCATAAGTTCATCGTCAGACTGGACGCCGAACTTCTTCTTCATTGCTTCCAGCTTCAACCGTCCTTCGCGGCCTTTGAGAATCGCAAGCCGATTTTTTTCTTGCTTCAAAGTCTTCTCCATTTTCTTTATGGAGATTTCCTTTGCAGCAATCATGTCCTGTGTCTTCTGAAGCATTACGTCAAGTTCTCCCTGTGTGATTTCTTTCTCGTCCTTCTTCATAGCAACTTCCCCCTTTATTTTTGCGCTGAAAAAATCTTCTGGATCCATTATAAGACCGTGCAAAATTTTACTCACGATTTTATTTTGAATATAACACAGGCGGCATTTTTAGTTAGCATTTCCAACGCTAACTAAAAATCAAAGGCGTGATAAACTTTATCCAGGTCAAAAAATCGTGAGTAAAAATGACACCTGTGATACGATGAACACAGTGGGAATCTTGAGTTGCATATTTGCAACTCTGCAATCCCATCAGGAAACGTGGCGACGGGGCAACGTGGTTACGGGGCAACGTGGTTACGGGGTGACGGCCTCCCTGTCGCTCGACATCCCGACCGACCGACAGGGAGGGAGGGCGCACTTATACATCGCTTTGCGATGTGTGCGCTCTCCGAGGGGGAACGGGGAGCGACGCCACACAGCGGCGTCGCATTTCCGAAAATCGCTCCGGCGCGATTCTCGGAAACAGGGCAACGGAGCGACGGGGCAACGAAAGGAGGCGGCAGCTATGGCAATCTACCATTTGAACGCGCAAGTCATTTCGCGCGGCAAAGGTCGCTCTGTCATTGCCGCCGCCGCTTATCGTGCGGGGACACGATTAAAAGACGAGCTGCAAGGACTGATTCACGACTACAAACAAAAAGGCGGCGTTGTCTATACGGAAATTTTTTTGCCTGCCCACGCTCCGGCGCGTCTGCGCGTTCGTGAAACTTTGTGGAATGAAGTCGATAGAGAGGAAAAGCGGAAGGACGCACAGACGGCGAGGGAAATGAATGTTGCGCTTCCTGTCGAGCTGGATCGGGAGGAGCAGGAGGAGCTTGTCAGGAATTTCGCCCGCAGCATGACCGACGAAGGAATGATTGCCGACGTCGCGATTCATGACAAAGAGGACGGCAACCCGCACGCTCATATCATGCTGACCACGCGCGAGATTGAGAGCGATGGAACATGGGGAAAGAAAAATCGTGATTGGAACAAAAAGGAAGTGCTCGAAGGTTGGCGGGTGCGGTGGGAAGAAATGGCCAACGACGCCTTGCAAAAAGCCGGCAGCGAAGAACGCATAGACCATCGGAGCAACGAGGCGCGAGGCATCGAAAAATTGCCGACCATTCACGAAGGATTTGCGGCGAGGGAAATGGAGAAACGCGGCGAGGTGTCGGATAGGTGCGAGATAAACCGAGAGATAAAAGCAGTGAATCAGAAATGGGATGCTGTAAATAAAGAAGAACGAATGATAAGAGACAACGACCTGAAGGACATGGAAGCGCGGGAGGTGCAAGTGATGAATCAAGCGGCAACGTTGACAAGAAAAGTCAGTCTGGAGGAAAAGGAAGTAATAGAAGCATGGAAAAAATTCGAGAGGCAGAAAGCCTTTGAAGCGTGGAAGAAAAAACGGACTGAAGCGGCAGCGGTCGATCGTCAACCTATGGCCAGCTCCGGCGAGGTTGACGAGTTGGAGAAACGCCGTCGTGAACGTCAGGAAAAAGCGGACGCCGAGCGTCGGAAAGAGGAGCAGAGAAAGCCGGACGAGAACAAGGAGAGCATTCCGACAAAGACGGAGGCAGAAAAGCACGCCGAGGAAATCGAGCGCGACTTTATGGATCAGTACAGGGATATTCTTGGAAGCAATAAATCGAGCTTGGAGAAACGGTTAGAGCTTCACGCATTAGAGCAGAAGGCAAAGAGAATTTTGGAAGAGGAAAAGACGAGACAGGAAAAAGAACTTCGGCGGCGTGCTGAAGAACAGGTCAGAGCCACGCCGGAGGGGAGCAGATTGGCGCGGGAAATCGAGGAAGCAGACAGACGAATCCGGGAAAGCTATGACAAGGTTCAGAGGTTACAAAAAGAGCGTGATGGAGCATACCGCGAATATGAGCGATTGAGAAAGGAAAAGCCAAAGGACGGCTTCTTTGATTTTCTTTTCGGGAACAAGGAGAAAGACCAGTGGAAGGAACGCGTCCGGGCGTCAAAGAAAAACTGCTCTGCGCTCGATATGCTTGTAAATGCAGCCGTGAGTGATTGGAACGATGAGAAGGACAAGCAAAAGGAGAAGCAATCGGAGTTTGAAAAACTGTGCAAGAAGGCATATAGCAAACTACAAGACAGCATTTCAAATCCTGTGGTAAAGATCCTTTTGCACGTCGTAAAAGTCATAGCAACGATGATTTTTGAAATGCTCAAAGAAGATGCAAGGAATCCCATGCCCCAGCTTGTGGCCACGAACGACCATTCTCCGACGCCAGGGGAAAATGATTCAAGGCTCATGGGCGAGCTGCAGAAGGATGAACTTCTGGAGGAACAGGCAGAACGGCAGCGGGAGTTTTCAAGATAAAAAGGTGTTCAAAATGAACACCTTTTAGGGCTTCCGCTCCTGCGGGAGCGGGAAACAAAAATAGAGGGCGATAGCAAGTCTCGCCCTCTATTTTTGTCCTTATAATGTATTACAAAAAAAAAATGATATTCTTGCATGACTTTTCTTTTTTGTGTAGAATATAGAAAGCAAAGGAGGTGAGGATATGGCCAAAAGACTCCCGCCGCGGGAACTCGCAAAAATCCGGCTCGGCGACTTCGATTATACCGAGGAAGATTTGCAGAAGATGACGGCGCGGATCGAGGAGGAGGAAAAAAAGAAAGGCCAACCGAAGAAGCGCGGACGGAAGCGGAAGGAGGCAGTAGAAGCGGATGCAGCTCCGCCGAAAGTTGGCCGACCACGAAAAAACGAGGAGCCTCTTTTCGTGCGAAGTTTCCGCTTGCCGGATAGAACCATAAAAAAGCTGCGCGTCCGTGCCGCATTGGACGGCATAAGCGCGGCCGACGTGATTATCCGGCTTGTTGACGAGCTGCACGTCCCCGGCTGTGATGATTAAAAAAGAACCAGTACGCTCCCATCCGCAAAATGTAGGCGCACTGGTTCCCGACAGGCCGAAGCCTGTGCTTATTATAGCACAGCTCCGGCGAAAGGAGCGAGACAAATGAAAAATTATTGCTTGGATTCCTTTGTCGAAGAACCAACAAGGCGTATAATTCTTGGCCTTACCATTGCACTTGATGGCGCAATCGCTGAATCGCAAGGGGAGGAGCCGCATGATTATCGGCCAGAGATATCCAAACTTTTGAAAAGCGTATGGAAGTCTTTGGAAACCAAGGAGAAGATGAAGCAGTTTAAGATCAAATACCAAGAGGAATTAAGTCCTTGCACAAGCAACGCAACAGTACACTTCTACCAGGGGGTTGGAAGTGATTGGCCGAGATATTTTACCATCGAAGACGAAGACGGTGAAACAGAAGATTTTATACTTGATACGACAAGTCCAAAAACGTTGCGGCAATCAATCATAAAGTCGGTTGAGGAGTGGACGCGGCGGAGAAATCCATCAGGAACGCCGTAAAAGCCTTTTTAAGCGAGTTTTTTGTGAAACAGGAAGAATCCATAAGCGGCAAACAAAAAAGCCTCCCGAAAGGGAGGTTTCTTTGTTGCTTCGCGAATCGCCGGGAGTAACCAGCTCCCGTCTTCGTGACGCAGTTACGTTTCTACCGTATCTTTACTATAGCACACTATCAAAAAAAATGCTATTATTATTTTCGCCGCCTGTGCCTCCTCAATTTTTGCGAAAGGAGGGATTCAGTTGCGTTTCTATCGAACGGCCAAGCAGATACTACAAGCTACGCTTGCAAGCCTCTTGGCAAATTACCTCTTTTACTGGCTGACGAGTTAAGCAGAGCGGACAGTCGGTAAACACTCAAGCACGGCCTCACCAACCGTGCGAGAGGGAGAAGGCCGCCTCGAAAGGGGCGGCTTTTCGTTTTAGAAGCGGCAGCATACGGCAACGACGGCGAAGCTGACAGCGACGACCGCGATACAGGCGGCGATGAACATACTTTCAGTCATAGCAGATCCTCCTTATGGGGCTTTATCGAGATATTACCTGTTCTTTTCTCTTAAATACGATAGAATTTAAAAAATATTCGCAGCCGAGCATTTTTCCGGCTCTCTCTAATTAAATTTTAGCAAAAACGTGTTTCGTTTCCGTTTTGGCTCTATCCCTTGTCCTGCAAGGCTTTCATCGATTTTTTCAAATTGAGCAGATCGGTTTTCGTAAAATTTTTTTAAAAATGAATAATACGTCCTATGCTTTTTGACCTAAAACTTGCCGGGGCGTTTCTTATATGGTAAAATTACTAAAAAACTTATTGTTAATATACGCCCCCCTATGCTTTTAGGGCTCTATTTTGTATCTCGTGTTATGCACAAATGTCTGTGGACAAAGGAGTTTTCCCCATGAAACGAAGTGAAATAAACTATGAATATATCACCTGGCATCCGGAGCGGTACAACAAGAAAATTTTGCCGAAGTGGTCAAAGGAACTTTCCGACCGGGGCTATAAAGGAGTATCTGCAAGGGATTTCTATGACGATATTTTCTTTGATGACCTTGCTGAAGCAAGACTTCCAGAGGACTATAAAACAGGGGAATACTCCGGGATTGCCGTCGAGCGGATTTTGAGGACGGACAAGGACGGGAATCCGATATTGGACGATAAAGGCCGGAAGACGTACAAAGGCCGCAGGACGCAAATCACGAGGGGAAACAAGGCACTGTATGACCTCATAGATAGGTCAGAAAATTTTTGCCTGATCGCGCCGATCAGCTACGCCGGACGGACGCGAACCAATGAACACGCAAGATATATGTATGCGTTCTGCATCGAGGTCGATTATATCCAAGAGAAAAACGGCCTCGCGGAATTGATATATAGCTGGGAGCGGAAAAATCAGCCCGTCCCGAAGCCGACGTATGTTGTCTGCTCCGGGAACGGCTTGCATCTTTATTATGTGTTCGAGCGGCCTGTTCCCATGTGGCAGAATATCTTTGAGGCGATGAAAGCCTATAAGAAATATATGACGCCGCGCCTCTGGACGAAATACATCACATCGGCCTATGAGAAAATCGAGTTTGAGAGCGTGAATCAGCCTTTTCGCATTGTCGGGACGCGGGCGAGCAACGGCGGGTGTGTGTTGGCCTTCCGTGTCGGTGAAAAGGTTACAATCGAGTACATGAATAGCTTTGTGCCGCCTGAATGTGCGATGACCAATATTTACAAGCCGAAACACAATCTCCAGGAAGCCCAGGAACTTTTCCCGGAGTGGTATCAACGGCGTATCGTCGAGAAGAAAGGCCGGGAACATTGGAATCGGCACGAAGGAATTTATTACAACTGGATTGAAAAAATTTTGAAAGGCGCCGTTGTCGGCCATCGGTATAATTGCCTTGAAAATCTATGCAGCTTGGCCGTCCAATGCGAGATACCAGCGGAGCAAGTCATGAGCGATTGCCGGAAAGTGGCGGAGCATCTTGAAACGCTGACCGTCAGCGAGGACAATCATTTCACGGAATACGATATTATTTGCGCGCTGAAGACTTACCATCAAGCGAAGGAACAGGCATACAGGCGAAAGATAGAGTTCATCTCCAAGAAAACAGGCATCGAGCTGAAGCCGAACAAGCGGAACGGGCGAAAACAAGCAAAACATCTATTTTTAGCGAGAAATCAAAAAAAGGCATTAAAGCAGATCGGAGAAATGAAGCAGGAGGGGCGACCGACAGGCAGCGGAACGAAAGCGCAATTTGTCCGAGACTGGCGCAACGCGCATCCGGGCGGGAAAAAAGAGGATTGCCACCGCGACACGGGCATGAGCCGCGACACAATCAGAAAATGGTGGGACGTTGCAGAAAGAAATAATACATAAATAAATATAAAAATGTTATCTATTTTTATATTTATTTATGTATAGAAATATAATAAAAATGGCTAAAATAAAGGGTTATATAATAATATTCGTACATAAATAAATATAAAAAATAAGATAATAAAAACAAATATATACATAAAAATAAAGGCGGAGAAAATCATGGTCTTTGTGACGGGGGATACTCATATCCCCATCGACATACACAAATTGAATACCAAAAAATTCCCGGAACAAACGAACCTGA
>CAMVIO010000074.1 GCA_947167555.1 uncultured Selenomonadales bacterium | reverse complement strand
GCACCCTTCCTCCCGTTGTCTATCGAAGAAAACAAGCATAACGTTCAGGTATTTGAAGAGTGGAAAGAACTTTCATAGACGATGGGCTCTATGACATATTCAAGCTTCACGCCGTCATGCTCGCACTGTTCCCACGCGTCCATAATCCGTTTGATGAGCTTCGGGAAGTTCGGCTCCGTCAGCTCCGGCAGGAACAGGAAGAACTGATTCGGCTTGTTTTGCAGGATGAAGTCGCTCTTGCGGAGCGTTTTTTGCAAAACCTCGCAAAACCGCTCCGACTCCTCGATCAAAAACCGCGCGTCCCTGGAACCGTCCTTCGACAAAATGAACAACATCTTTGCGGCTTTTCCGCCGTGCCTCGTATAAAACCGTTTGGCAAAACGATAAATAAAGGAAAAAGGCTCAGGCCCAAGCACAAAAGGAGCATTCCCTCCGTTTCGTTCCTCAACGATTTTCGTGATACGGTCAAGTTCCCGCTTGAGATTTTCCTCGCTGGACATCCCCCACTCCGCATCCTTGCTATAGAGAGCGTAGCCGTGTTTGCCGTTTTGCTTTGCCGTATAAAGCGCGCCGTCCGCAAACGCGAAAAGAGTATCGTAATCCCGCCCGTTCTCCGGCACCATCACCGCGCCGACCGTCACTCCCAGGGGAATATCAAGCGCCTTGCCCATCAGCTTTTCCGATTGCCCGACGAACTGATCGTTCAATCGCTGGGTCAGAGCCGCTACAGCCTCCGTTTTCAGCATATTGGGGAAAAAAGCCATGAACTCGTCGCCGCCGATCCTGGCGACAACGTCCTCTCCCCGCACATTGTGCCTGACAACATCCGCGAAAGCTGCCAGCACGCGGTCGCCCATGTCATGCCCGTGAAGATCGTTGACAAGCTTGAAATTGTCGAGATCGAAGAGCATCAGCGTTCCCGTCCGCTCCTCACACATCTTCGATATCCGCCCGGTCCCGCTCGACTTGTTCAGGAAACCGGTCAAGCCATCCATCGTAGCTTCCTCCGTAAGACTCTCGATGGTCTTGGCGTTCGTGATGGCGTTGTCGATACGCCGGATCAGGACTTCCTTGTTGAACGGCTTGCGGATAAAATCGGACGCCCCTTCCTTCAGTCCCCGGCGTTCTGTTTCACTGTCCTCCGCCCCGCTTAAAAAGATGACGGGCGTCCGTTTCCGCCCGACCAGTTCTTCCATCTTCCGCAGTTCGCGATAAGTCTCAAATCCGTCCATACCGGGCATCAGGATATCCAGCAGGATCAAATCCGGCGTATGCGTCTCCATGAACTTCAGCAAGTCTTTTCCGGAGCGCAAACAGCTGACGCGCATATCCTGATCGCCCAATATGGCTTTCGCGTTTGTCAGGCTCATGACCTCATCGTCTACAACAACAATCCAGTAATTCATTGCCTGCCCTGATCTCCTTTGCAATTTTCGTCGTACCGGCAGTATTTTTTCATGTCTTCGTCAAGTATTTCGACGGGTCGAAGGAAAAATCCCGTGTCAACGCCAAAAGTTCGGTTCCTGAAATCTCTTTTTCTATCGTCTTCGGGGAATCATCCTTCAAATTGATGGTGACGGGTTTTTCCAGCATCTTCCGCTTCCTGTCCGCGAAAATGCAGACCGTCGGGGTTCTCGTGTGCCCGAATTCGCATTTCGTCACGATGCCGTACCCGTAGAAAGTTTTCAATATCGTTCCCAACGGATAGATCGCCACATTGTCAAAAAACTGCCGCAAGAGCTCCTCCTCGAAATGCCCCTTGCTGATTTTCATGATGCCATACGCAACGGAAGGCGTGTAGGCTTTCTTGTATGGCCTCTCGCTGGTCAGCGCATCGTAAACGTCCGCGATAGCGACCATCTTCGCGAACCGATGCATCTTCTCTCCCTTGATGCCTCTCGGATAGCCTTTCCCGTTGACCCGCTCATGATGCTGCGCAGCAATTGCCGCAAGGATGCTCGCTTTCGGGAGCATCCATTCATACTCGCTGATCCGGTGAGCCCCCTCCATCGGATGCCGCTTCATTGCCTCAAACTCTTGGGCTGTCAGGCGTCCCTTCTTGTTCAAGAGTTCAGCGGGAATCATAACCTTCCCCAAATCATGCAGGAGCCCTCCCATGACAAGAGTCCTCATGTCCTCGTCGGAAAGATTGGAGAATTTCCCGATCATGGCAGAGAGCACCGCAACATTGACGCTATGGGCAAAGGTATAGGCGTCGTGCAATCGGATATCCGTAAGCTGCACCAAATGCTCGCGACGCGCAAACACGTCCGTGACAATGCGGTCCGTGATTTTCGTCAGCCCATCCGTATCCATCGCCTTCTTGCCGGAAACGTCGTTGAAGACGTCATGCACCATCTGGATGGCATCCATGCGGGTCTTTTCCTGCACCAGGTCCTCCGGTATTTCCACCTCAAATCTGGGGTCTACGGTGCTTACAGAAATCGAAGGGATGCCGATTTTTTTCATCTGCCTGATATATTGGTTTGTTAATGGTTTGCCCTTGACGAGATAGGCGGCGCCTGCCTTAGAGTAAATGCTCTGTCCAACCACCATGCCTTCCCGCAGGCTTTTGACCGGAATTGACAGCAAAGATATTCCCTCCGTTGTATCGCGATTGACGTTCGTTTCGTATACTCACACGTCTTCTATTTTATTATACCTTATGAGAGTAAGAAAAAAAACAGAAAAATGTCTCTTTTAATGCGCTTCGGCAAAAAGAAACGCAAGAAAAAAGCTGCCGTATGTTTGCTTAACATACGACAGCTTTCTTTACTTTATGAATTCTTATGTCCAATCCATCCCGTCGGTGGGCGCAAGGCGCACCGTGGAGGAACCGCTGACCGTTTTCGTGCCGCCGGAGCTGTTGCCGTTTTTGCTGCCGCCGACGTCCACGCCGAAGTCCTTGTAAATGAACGTGCCTTTGCCTCCCTGCAAATTGATGGCGTTCGCGATAATCGTGCCCTCATAGGTGCCGCCGTTAGCGTTGATGAGAAGCCCCTCGCCCTCGTTGACGTTCGGCGCGTAAACAATGCCGCTGAACGTCGCCCCGCTGGACATATTCATCTGGAGCTTGCCTGTGCCTTGATACACTACAACAACTGGACGCCCGTTGCTCGCGTACACGTTGAAATTGACCTGATAGATACTCTCGTCCAGATACACATACACAGGCTCGTTTTCATCACCGGAAACAGTCCCGTCGATGGTAACCGACACATTCCCATCGCCGTTGTGAGCCGTCCACGCGACGTCATGGTAAAGATCCGAAGATCGCATATTCTTCTTTCCATTGAATGCGGAACTGTTGGAATAACTCGCCGCCGCCTGCTGTTGCGCGTTGATAGCGTTCCAGTCCACCGGCTTCGACCAATCAATCGCGCCCCAGTTTACGTCTGAAACATAATCCGGCAAGTTGAGCCGCTCCTTCGTCAACGCCCCCAACTCCGCCATATCGTAATCTTCAAATATTCGCTGACGCGCATAATCTGGCCCGGCGTTGATGGCAGCATTGACGGACATATTCGCGTCCCGTGCCTCTTTCGTGAAGAAGTAATCCAAGTTTGGGGTCTGCGTGCTGTACTGCAAATAGTCGTAATTATAGCCAAGCCCGTTGTCCGCGTTGTCGCCGCTGCCGTCGGTAAAGGCAATATCGCCATTGAAAGTGACGCAATTTCTGAGCTGGCCGCTGATGTTGAAATTGTCGGGATTGTCAATCGTGTTGACCGCGTGGAAATTCCTTCTGAAAATAAACAAATCCCGCGCGTACCCTTCCCCGCCGCTCGACCCCACCAAGCCAATCGCGACAGCGGCGTCCGCCACCACCGGCGTATCCTCCATGCCAAAGATTCGCATGAAATACAGCGGCACCGTCTCCGTCAGCCGCACGCCGTACAAAATCGTGTCTTCGTCCACTTGGTGCGCCTTGTAGCGTTGGTCAGTCAGCACCCCGCCGCCCAAGGTTGCCATATCAAGATTCGTGTAGGAACGCGCCTCTGTGTCGGCATGCGGGTGCGCGGCGACAGTTTCCCCCTCATTGGCAAATTCCCGGCCGCCCGCGAGAGCGGCGGCGTCCGCCGCGTTCTGCAAGCGCGATCTGTGGATATACAGATTGCCCGCGTCAAGCGCGAACCCAATGCAGGCCAAGAAAAACGGCAACGCCAATGCGGTCAGGACAAATACGCCGCCTGTCTGTTTCCAAAATTGCTTCCACGCTTTCGTTCCCCTCATGGAAATACACCTCCTGTGTTCCGCTTGATCCACCTGTTGTCACGGACAATCCCTGACTTCATCCCAGACTGTTCCCGCCTGTATGCCTAGACGCTCTGCCTCGCCGTCCTTCAGTTCCAGCACGGCGTCCGCCATTAGGCACGCGCTGAAACCAATCCATGGACGGAGCCCCTTCACTACCTTGACGGTGCGCCAGCCCTCGTCGTTCGTTCCACGTTTCAAGTATACTACGTCAATTGCGAAGCACATAAAACACATATGAACGCTGGAGCACGGGGAAAGCAAAAGCTCCCGTGACTGACCAATGTCTTTCCTCCCCATCAGGACTAGAAACCGCCGCAAAAAACTGTCCGCGACCTCCACGCAAAGCGTGGGGGCTCCCTGCGGCACGCCCCGCATCCTCAAAACCGTCATCCGCACCGTCATGAAAATTCGCCCGTCATTTCATGAAAAACTTCATCAAGGACAACACCGACGGCAAAAGCACGATGACAAACAACGCGGGAAAAATAAAAAGCACCAGCGGGAACAGGATCTTCACCGGCGCGCGGAGTGCCTCCGCTTTCGCGGCCTGGCGGCGGCGTTCCCTCATATTTTCCGCCTGAATGGCCAACGTATTCGCCATACTGGTGCCGAGCCGCTCCGCCTGGATAATGGCCGTCGTAAAGAGATAAACCTCCGGCACGTCGCAGCGTCTCGCCATCTGCTGCAAGGAATGCTTGCGCATCATGCCCATGCGCATATCGCGCTGCATCCGCTCGCATTCGTCGATGAACGGCCCCTTCATGCGGCTGAGGATTTTCGTCACGCCGCTGTCAAAGGAAAGACCGGCCTGCACACTGACGCACAAGAGATCGAGAAACTCCGGGAGCTGGCGCAAAATGAGCTTCTGCCGTTTGCGGATAATCGAATTCAACATGGCAAAAGGCAAGAGCGCTCCCATGGCACCCCCCAGCGCCAACAGCGCAACGCGCTGGATGAACGGGAAATCCTGACCCGACACAAAGAGGAACGCCAGCATCAGGCACGCGCCCACGGAAAGCACCCAGCCGCAGGCAAAAGAACTGACGCTCCAGACGCCCTGCTTTCCGGCTAAAATGATGCGCCGCTCGATTCGCTCGTAAATGCCCTTCGGCGCGAACACCAACAGCCTCTTGGAAATCGACTGTAAAAGCGGGACAATCGTGCGCTCTACGAATGGAATGTCCGCGAGGTTCGAGGCGCTCGCCCGTTCCGCCTGCGCCTGCGAGCCGTATTGCAGTTTCCGAAGACGCTGGTGCATCTGCGTCTTTGGCACCAACCGCGTCATCACAAAGAAATAGAGCAGCATAAAAACGATGATCGCGCCCGTCGCGGAAATCGCCAATATCATCATACGCTATCTGCTCCCTTTTGTGCCGTATTTTCCGATTCAACTTTGCGAATCCTTGCCCTCCCCTTGAGGGGAGGGGGGACCGCGTTAGCGGTGGGTGAGGTGACAATGACGTTACGCTTGCATCAGCCGTTACGTTTTAACACCTCATCCGTCGCGCTTCGCGCGCCACCTTCCCCTCTAGGGGAAGGCAAGATCACATATAATCCACGTTTTGCTTTTCTTGGAAGAAGCTTTCCGGAATCTCCACGCCGTGAAGCCTGAACTTGTCCAGGAAACTGGGCTGGAGGCCTGTGGAAACGAAGGTGCCGACGGATTTTCCGTTTTCATCTATGCTCGTCTGCACATAGCGGAAAAGATCCTGCAATACAATGGTGTCGCCTTCCATCTTTTGTACCTCAGTGATGTACGTCACTTTACGGCTGCCGTCCTGGATACGGGATTGCTGGAGGATCAGGTCAATGGCCGAAGACACCTGCTCACGGATGGCCCGCACCGGCAGCTCCATGCCCGCCATCAGCACCATCGTCTCAAGACGCGACAGCGCGTCTCGGGGGCTGTTGGCGTGAGCCGTGGTCAGCGAACCGTCATGGCCCGTATTCATGGCCTGAAGCATATCCAGCGCCTCGCCGGAACGAACCTCGCCGACAATGATGCGATCTGGACGCATACGGAGCGCATTTCTCACGAGATCGCGGATGGTGATTTCACCCTTGCCCTCGATATTTGCCGGACGCGCCTCCAGCGTCACAATATGCTGCTGCTGGAGCCGAAGCTCCGCCGCGTCCTCGATGGTCACGATCCGCTCGTCGTTCGGGATGAAGGACGAAAGCACGTTCAGCGTCGTTGTCTTGCCTGAGCCGGTGCCGCCGGAAACGAGGATATTGAGCCGCGCCTTGACACAAGCGCGAAGGAACTCCGCCATATCCTCGCTCAAGGAACCGAAGCTGATCAGATTTTCCACCGAAAGCGGCGTCTTGGAGAATTTACGGATCGTAACGCAAGGCCCCACAAGAGAAAGAGGCGAGATGATGATATTGACGCGGGAGCCATCGGCGAGACGTGCGTCCACCAAAGGCGAAGCCTCGTCCACACGCCGCCCCAGCGGACTCAAAATGCGCTCAATGATATTCATCAAATGGGCTTCATCGTGGAACTGCACTTTCGTCAAGGCCAGCTTGCCCATGCGCTCCACGAATATCTGCTTCGGGCCGTTGATCATGACCTCCGTGACCGTCTCATCCTTCAAGAGCGGCTCCACCGGCCCGAGACCCAGCATCTCGTCGCAGATATCCGCCACGATGCGTGCCCGCTCCCCACGGGGCACTGCGAAGGGATTTTCGTCCAGCACGCGGTTGCAGTAAGACGTAATCAGTGCCTCGACCTGTTCCCGGGAATTGTCGCGGCCCGAAAGCACCTGCTGTTCCTCAGCGTTCATCTCGTCCACGATGCGTCTATGGATATCGAGCTTCAGCTCCTGATATGCGTCCTCCGTCGTCTCCGACTGCCGCCCGGCAAAAATCGGCCGCTGCCGGATCGCTTCGTCCGCGGGCCGTCCCAGACGTTCCAACAATGCTGACATCTATGCCCCACTCCATTTCCGCCGCACGGCGGCAGTGCTAAAACTTACCATGACTGATTCATGTCCTCCCGTGGAAGGGAGGACATAATTGTCAAACCTCAATCCAAACGCATAAGTGCAACCATCAGGGAATCTCTTTGTGCATGGAATAAACTATCCTGTAATTTGCCGGCAACGGAACCCCCAACCAATTCAAAAGCCCCACGCCCGGAAAATTTGTATTCAAAGTTGTAGTTAACGTAACCTGTACCGAATCATTCGCCCCATCCGCAATCTGAAAACTGTTCGCGTCTCCGTTCCATGTGTAAAGATTCGTCAAAATCGTCTGGTTCGCGCCATTCGTCCGAATCGTGTCATACTGCGCCGCGCCCTGGATGGAAGCGGTGCGCGCGCTTTCCCTTGCCAGATTGGACAAGGTCAGGTAGTCCTTGAAAAGCAGTCCGCCGTAGAGGAGCACCCACAGAAAAAGCAACATCAGCGGGAACACCAAAGTGAACTCCACAATCGCCTGTCCCTTTTGTTTCTTCATACGACTCCCCCCTGTGGAAGGACAGCCTCCCGAAGCCGGGAGGCTTTCCACACAAACCGAGAATTAAACTTCTCATCATCAGCCTTGGTTGTTGGCCTGGTTCAGCGTATCCGTGACCCGCTGGAAGACGTTCTGGATCGCCTGGCCGATGCCATCGTTGCCCGTCAGGAAAGCAGCGATAACTACGACAAAAGCCAAAATCAGCGCGTATTCCACCATGCCCTGGCCCTTTTGGTTGAGATAACGTACATTGACATAATCCCACATCGCCTTGATCATCCTTTTCACCTCCTTTGAAAAGTAATGGGGAAACCGTACTACCTATATTCAAGCCCGAAGGCTCAAATGTATCAAAACTTATATCTCGATATCCACGATCCGCTGGATGACAATGAAGCCGATGACTTCCAGCACGATGGCCACGCCGATGGCGATATGCCCGATTGGCTCCTCGATGAGCGGACGCAGATACGCCGGATTGAGAACGCTCAATATCGCCGCCAAGCCGACGGGGATTCCCGCCAAAATCCAGCCGGAAGCCCGTCCCTGCGCCGTCAGCGCCATGACCTCGCGCCGCATACGAATGCGCTCGTTGATGGTGTTGCTGATGGTGTCGAGAATTTGTGCCAGATTGCCGCCCACCTGCCGCTGAATCAATACGGCGGTCACCACGAGGGAATAATCAGGGCTGCCCACCCGGACGTCCATTTCCTCCAAGACTTTCTCCATGCGGTTGCCGAGATTGATCTCCCGCATGGCGCGAGCAAATTCCTCGCTGATGGGCGGCTCCATTTCTTTGGAAATCAACTCCATCGCCTGCAAG
>CAMVIO010000073.1 GCA_947167555.1 uncultured Selenomonadales bacterium | reverse complement strand
GCGGATATCGGTGCATCTACGGGAGGATTCACGGACTGCATGCTTCAGAACGGCGCAGTGAAGGTCTATGCCATTGATGTGGGCTATGGGCAGCTTGCCTGGAAGCTTCGCACGGATGAACGCGTTGTGAATATGGAGCGGACGAATATCCGTTATGTGCGCCCGGAAGATATCGGCGAGCTCTTGGACTTCGCGTCCATAGACGTCGCGTTCATTTCGCTGACGAAGGTGCTGGAGCCGGCCAAGGCGCTTTTGAAGGACACGGGAGAGATTGTCGCGCTGATTAAGCCCCAGTTTGAGGCGGGGCGCGGCAATGTCGGGAAAAAAGGCGTGGTGCGCGACCCGGAAGTCCATCGCTCGGTGATCCGCGCGGTGCTCGCGTATAGTCGGGAGATTGGTTTCTTTCCGGTGGGGCTGACATTCTCGCCCATCAAGGGGCCGGAAGGGAATATCGAATATCTTGTGCATTTGGTGCAGTCGGCTGAATCGTCGGCGCTGACGGAAGAAACAATCGATAGAATCGTGGACGAGGCGCATAAAGCGTTGGACAAAGGGGCAGGAAAGGAAGAGCGATAATGCAAAATATCGCGGTTTTTCCGAATATCGACAAAGAGGACGCGCCGAAGGTGCTCGAGCGCATTTTCCGGTTTTTCGCGGACAAGGACGTGCGGCTCCTGATGCCGACGGACAGCGCGGAATTTTTCCATTGCGAAAAGTACGGCGTCGAGGATATTGACGAGCAGCCGATGGACATGGCGCTTTCCATCGGCGGTGACGGTACGCTGCTCGGCAACTGCCGCCGCGTCTACAAGAAAAACGTTCCCGTCTGCGGCGTGAATATCGGCACTCTCGGCTTCCTGGCGGATATCGAGCTGGCGGAGCTGGAAGGCAAGCTGGAGAAGATCCTGCGCGGGGAATATTATCTTGAGGAGCGCATGGTCATCTCGGGCTTCGTGGAAAGCGAAGGGAAGGGAGAACGGTTCCTGGGCCACGCGCTGAACGATATCGTCGTCACGAAGGGCGGCGTGGCGCGTATGCTGCAGCTCGGGCTGACGGTGGACGGCTTCCGCGTGATGGATTATAAGGCGGACGGGCTGATCGTTTCCACGGCGACCGGTTCGACGGCGTATTCACTATCGGCGGGCGGCCCGCTGATCAATCCGAAGGTCAAGGTGCTGCTGATGACGCCGATTTGCCCGCATACCTTCAACGCGCGTCCGATGGTCATGGATGAGAATGACGAGATCAAGATTGACATCGCGGCGCTCCATCGGGAGATTCTCGTCACCTTCGACGGGCAGGAAAGTTTCCACCTGCTGCCGGGGGACGCGGTCATTGTGCGCCGCGCGCCGCTTCCGGCGAAGATCGTCAAGTTCGACGACAAGAATTATTACCAGACCATTCGCACGAAACTTCTTTATAATGCGTAAAGGCAGGCAGATTCATGAAAAAGGACGAGCGGATGAAGCCGCGCCGGCAGGAGAAAATCCGGGAGATTGTTGAAAATAATATCGTCGAGACGCAGGAGGAGCTGACGGCGTTCCTGCGCCAGGAGCATATCACGGCCACGCAGGCGACAGTTTCCCGCGACATCAAGGAATTGATGCTGGTGAAGGTTCCGACCGGCGACGGTCGTTCGCGTTACGCATTTCCGAAAGCGGAAAACGGCGTACGCAGAGAAAATCGTTTAGAGGCGCTTTTTGCCGACGCGGTCACGGGGGTGGACGCCAGCGGAAATCTCGTGGTGCTGCGTACGCTTCCGGGTATGGCGAATGCCGTGGCGTCCGCTCTCGACACGGCACAGTGGAAGAACATCATCGGTACGGTGGCGGGCGATGATACAATCCTTGCCGTCATAAAGCCGGAGAGCGCGGCATCCACCGTCGCGGAGCGGATGAAGGTTCTTTCGGGAGCTGCGGGAGGGAACGCGGTATGCTGAAGACGTTGACCGTTTGGAATTTCGCGCTCCTGGAGCATGTCGAGATCAATTTCGATGCGGGACTGAATATCCTGACGGGTGAGACGGGCGCGGGCAAATCTATCCTGATTGACGCCCTCGGCGCAGTGCTCGGCCATCGCCTTTCTTCCGATGTGATTCGTACGGGATGTGATTGGCTGCGGGTCGAGGCGATTTTTGACATCACAGGCGAGAAGCGGCTGCACGACCTGCTAGCGGAGCAGGCCATTGACGACGAGGACGATTCGCTGATTATTACGCGGCAAATCACGACGAAGGGAAAAAACGTCATTCTCGTCAACGGCTGCCATGTGACCGCCGGGACGCTCCGCGCCATCGGAGAATTTCTCGTGGATATCCACGGGCAGCATGAGAATCTCGCGTTGGTGCGGACGGAGAATCAATTCGCGCTTTTGGACGGCAGCGACGCCGAGCTGCCGAAGTTGCTTTCATCGTATCGGGTATCGTTCCGCGCATGGAAGGACGCGGCGGCGGAACTGGCGGAGAAAAAAGAATCGGCGGGCGTTTCCGCCGACCGCATGGATATGCTGAAATGGCAGGCACAGGAAATTGGCGAGGCGAACCTTCGGCTGCATGAGGACGAGGAGTTGGAGGCCGAGATCAACCGGCTTTCGAATGCCGAGCGCATCACGGAAAATGTCAATGAAGCCGCCGCGCTGCTTTCGGGCGGCGGGGAGAGCGAGGGCATCCTCGCAGAGGTTGCGACGCTGCAGCGTCGCGTTGAAACGCTCCGACAGTTCGACAAGAGTTTCGACGACTCGGCGCCGATGATCGAGGACGCCGTTTGCCAGCTGAAAGAAGTTTTTTACACCGTGCAGGGGTATATGGACAGCCTCGACTTTGACCCGGAGCGGCTGGACGCGCTCCAGTCCCGCATGGACGTCATCGACAAGCTGGAACGGAAATACGGCGCTTCCATTGAAGCGGTACTCGCCTATCGGGAAAAGATAGAAAAAGAGATCGAGGGATTTGAGAATCATGATGAGATTGTTGCCGCGCTGGAAAAGAAATGCGAGGAAGCGCAGGCGGAGGCGGAGCGTCGCGCGGCGCTTTTGACCGCGAAGCGGCAGGAAGCGGCGAAGAAGCTTTCAGCCGCCGTCGTGAAGCAGCTTGTCGCGCTGGGAATGCCTGACGCGAAGCTGATGGTATCGTTGTCTCCGGCGGAGCTGACCGCGCAGGGCGCGGATGAGATCGATCTGCTTTTTTCTGCGAATGCGGGCGAAGCGGAAAAGCCGCTTTCAAAAGTCGCTTCCGGCGGCGAGCTTTCGAGAATCGCGCTGGCAGTCAAGACCGTGGCGGCGGCGGGGGATTCCGTCGCGCAGAGCATGGTGTTCGACGAGATCGACACGGGGATTGGCGGCAAGACCGCGCAGATGGTCGCCGAGCGTATCGCGTTGGTGGCCGACAGGAAGCAGGTGCTTTGCATCACGCATTTGCCGCAGATCGCCTGCATGGCGGACGTTCATTATTATCTCGAAAAAACGGCGAAAGGCGGCATGACCTCGACGACGGTGCGTCCGCTTCCGCCTAAGGAACGCGCGCAGGAAATTGCCCGCATGGCCTCCGGCGCGGACGCCACGGCGGCGTCGCTTTCCAATGCGAAGGAAATGATTGCGCGGGCCGCAGAAATAAAAAAGAAATTCAGGAAGGAATAGAGAAATGGACGAGGACCTGATTGAAAAAAAGATTTCGGAAGAAAGCATATTCGACGGGCGCCTGCTTCATGTGCGCCGGGACAAGGTGCTGCTCCCGAACGGTCACGAGACGATCCGCGAATGGGTAAAGCACCCCGGCGCGTCGGCGGTGCTTCCGGTGCTGGACGACGGCAGCGTGATTCTTGTGCGGCAGTATCGTTATCCGGTTGGCCGCGTCACCTTGGAGATTCCGGCGGGAAAGCTGGACATTCCCGGCGAGGACCCGCTGGAATGCGCGAAGCGGGAACTGAAGGAGGAAACGGGTTACACCGCCGCGCATTACACAAAGATTTTCTCGTTGGCGACGACGGTGGGTTTTTCCGACGAATGGATCCATATCTATCTGGCGGAAGGGCTGACGGCGGGCAAGGACTGCCCGGACGAGGACGAGTTCATCAACGCCGTCCGTATGCCGCTGGCGGAGGCACTGGAAAAGGTATATGACAATACGATCATCGACGGCAAGACCGTCACCGCGCTTTTGATGTATTCTTCCAAAATGAAAAAGGGGATTTGAAATGTTTGGCTTCAATTTGATGGAAATGGTGGCGGGACTGCCGGGGCTGATTATGGCGCTGGCGCTGCATGAATACGCGCACGCCCGCGTGGCGGTGGCGATGGGGGATTTTACGCCGAAGATGATGGGGCGGCTCACGCTGAACCCGATGGCGCATATCGATCCCATCGGACTTGTGGTGCTTCTGATTGCGCGCTTCGGCTGGGCAAAACCCGTCGTGATCAATCCGCACAATTTTCACGACAGGAAAAAGGGAGAAATCCTCGTGGCGCTGGCGGGTCCCGCGATGAATTTCCTGCTGGCGTTCCTCGCCCTAGGCGTGATGATTTTCCTCACGCATACCATGCGCATCGAAATGAGCTACGGGTTGCGGGCGGTGCTGTGGTTGATCGTCGTTTACAACATCAACTTCGGGATCTTCAACTTGATCCCGTTGCCGCCGCTGGACGGCTCGCGTATTTTGATGGCCGTGCTGCCTTACGAGATGCAGTATCGTTTCGCAGCACTTGAACGCTACAGCATGATCATCTTCATCATCTTCATTGCGACGCCGATCCTGGGGTACATTCTCGTGCCAATCGCTCAGTTACTTCTAGGGTTGTTCAGCGGGATATGGATGCTCGTTCTGTGAAAGAGCGGACGCCCGCGGGAGGTTCAAATCTCCTGCGGGCGTCCGCTTTTATTCTGATGTTTTAGGATTAACTACGACGATGACGGATTCGTTTGGTTGATCCAAAATCATATCGACAGCTTCTTTGCCGCGCTCGTTCAGGGTGCGGTATTTTTTTATGAAGTTGATTTCCGACAGGCTAAGTGTCATATCGTTCTCGAAATGTTCTTGCCCTGTGACGAGGAAGGTTGGGGATACGGAATAGAACTGCGAGAACTGTAAGATCAACTCCAAGGTGATTTTGCGCTTGCCTGTTTCATAACCGGCGTATGTGGATTGTGGCATGTGGAGCTTTGATGCCAATTCCATTTGGGAAAAGCCGCGTTCTTTTCGCAGTGAAGCCAATCGACGGGCAAATTCCATATAAACGCTTTTGTGCGGTGAATCCATTATCATACCTCCATGACGAAAGATTATCACACGATAACGCAAAATGCAATTATCAAGAGGAAGAAAACATTGACGCAAACGAATATCTCGTTTATAATGAAACAAAATTCGCAAAATGCGTTAGACGGGAGTGTAAAAATGAAAGCGGTTCAATATAAATATCGGAACCTTCTTGGAGAAATGGCGCGGCATGGCGACAACCTGAAAACGCTTTCCGCGAAGCTGGGCATGAGTTACCAAACGCTCTCCGCGCGATTGCAAGGTAAGCGCAATTTTGAATTGCCGGAGATATACACTTTGCTGAATCTTTACAATCAGCCACTGGAAGTTTTGTTTGGGGACGGTTTGGGAAGAAAGGATTTGAAATCGGCGACCGACAACTGAACAATAGGGATTTAAGTGAACGGACAGAAGTGCTATGGATGGGCTGGAAGAAAGAAACAGGGAGGTAATGGTTATGGCGATGACAATCATGAACAATCCTAGTGCGATGTTGACGCTTGGGGAACTAAATAAGAATGTAAGTAAACTCGGAAAGCAACTGAAAAAAGTTTCATCGGGTATGAAAATCAACAGCGCCGGGGACGACGCCTCGGGTTACGCGATTAGTGAGCGGATGCGCGCACAGATTCGCTCGCTAGACCAAGATACGCAGAATGTACAGAACGGGAAATCGCTGCTGCGTGTCGCGGAGGGTGGAATAAAAAACATTATTGAGGAAATCCGCACGTTGAAGGAGCTTGCGCTAAACTCTGCGAACGATACGAACACCGACCTTGACCGCGCGACGATACAGAAAGAGTTTGAGAACCGCAAAGCGAATATCAACGATATTGCCACGGAGACGAGCTATAACGGCAAGACGCTTCTCGACGGGACGTATAGAAAAAAGATAATGCTTCCTGCGACTGCAATTCCGTCAACGCCGACGACGAAAGCGGATTGGCAGAGGATTATGGAGCGTGACGGCGTAACGAACGTCAGCGGGAATTATTATGTGATTGACAAGGATGGCGCATATTCTTTCGACGAAAATTTCAAGGGAAAGGTTATCGTCAACGCGCAGAATGTGTATTTTGTGGCAAATCCTGCGTATGCAATTCATGCACCAGATGATCCATATTATAATGGAATGCAGTTAAATATTGAGCCGGAGATTATCTGTCAGGCGGAGAATACGAAGCTGTGGCTTGATAACGTGCATTTTGTCCAACACAATGACGATCATTATGATCAGCTTCATTCCTTAATTCGCTTTGGATCAGGCACAGACAATGAATTACATATTGCGGGGAAAAGCATTCTTCGAGATTACGCCTTGTGGTCATCTCATGCGAGCATCAATATCGGTGGCGGGTTAAGCGTGGTTCTTGATCCGAATGTCCCTTTGGATATTTCGCAAAACGGATTGTGGGTGCCTTCAATCGGTTGCGATATTGACGAAGATTTGTCCAGCTCGAATATTTCCATCAGTGCGTCCTACACAGAGTTACGTATTGATGGTCGTTCCCCAAGTGAGGCGAATAATGAGGCGGGATTGTATTTTAGTTATGGGAGTGATGGAAATCCAGAAACGCAGCCGGTGATCGGCAGCGCGAAAGGTGGTAAGGTCGGCGATATTCAGTTCCTTTCCGGTAAAGTCGTCATTCATGACGGAAGCGATTTAGCGGCGGACACGGCGGTGGGGGCTTCTGCCAGCGGAAGCGCAGGAACCGTCAGTAGCGTGAACGGGACAATTACTGCCGACGCTACAAGATGGGTTTACGAAGGGGAAAGAACGTTGCCGGACGAGGGAGAAGATGACGGGGGATACAAATTAGGAATGCCTCTTGTCATCCATCATGGGACAAAAGCCAATCAAGCCCTAAACGTCTATATTAATGATATGCACACTTGGTCGCTGAAAAACGATATTCCGAGCGTGGATGATTTGGAAGATTTGCGTCATGACCCGACGCTTCAAGCTGTCCTTGACGAAGCAAAAAATATGACGCTAGACGACGCGAAGGTCGTGACCCAGCATGACGCAAATGTGGCAATCCGTGTTATAGAAGGCGCGCTTCAATACGCGTTGAACGAGGTGACGAACGTAGGAGCATATATCTCGCGACTTGATTTCACTGAGGCAAATCTTGTGACATCAAGCGAAAACACGCAATCTAGCGAAAGCACTATGCGTGATGCTGACATGGCGAAAGAGATGATGAAGTACACGAAGTCGAATGTTTTAGCCCAAGCTGCTCAGTCTATGCTCGCGCAGGCGAACCAGAACAGTTCGCAGGTCTTGAGCTTGTTGCAATAAAAACAGTATATAAAAAGCTGGCGACGGGAAAACCGTGCGCCAGCTTTTTTTGTCACGATTTTCGATAAAATTTGACATAGGATATAAAGGGTGATAAAATAAAAAATTTTTTCACGCAGGGGGATTTTGTGGTATAATATCGTTGAGGATTTATACGCGTGGGAGGTGAGAATTTGCTTCAGGTGGGAGATCAGATCGTTTATCCTATGCACGGCGCGGGTGTGATCGCGGATATCGAGAAATGCGAAGTCATGGGCGAGGAAAAGTCGTACTATGTCCTGAGGATGCCAATCGGCAATATGAAAGTGATGATTCCGATTGACAATGTGGAAAACATCGGCCTTCGGGACGTAATCTCGGAAGACGGGGTCGAGAAGGTGGCGGAAGTTTTGGCAGACAAGCCGGAACGCGCCGTCGGGAGCTGGAACAAGCGCTTCCATGCTACGCTCACGCGCATGAAGTCGGGAGATATCTGCGATGTCGCGGCGGTGGCCCGCAACCTGATCTTGCAGGACCGGATTCGCAAGATTTCCAGCGGCGAGCGCAGGCTCTTGGACCTCGCGAAGCAGATTCTCGTCAGCGAACTCGTTTACGCCTGTGGAAAGACGCCGGACGAGGTGGACGCGTGGATGGACGGGATTCTGGAGAAGAACGGATTCGACAAATAATACTCTCTCAGTTAGGATTTTTAAATCCTTACTGAGAGTTATGAGATGGCATTTGCGCTGTAAGCGCAAATGTAGCCTGCGGAGCAGGCGTATCTCAGGTCAAAATTTTATTTAAATTTTGGTCTGAGATAAATATGAAAAATCGGTAAATAAACGGAATAGGGCTTTGACAAAAACGGATGAATTGGTTTATTATGAATTTATCCGTTTTTTTATCCATAATTTTTATAATTTATGGAAGGAGGTGAAACTATATGCTCGATAAGGTTTTACGTTTTTTCATCGTCGCCGTCATGGCGGTGGCAGGGGCCGCATTGATGCAGC
>CAMVIO010000072.1 GCA_947167555.1 uncultured Selenomonadales bacterium | reverse complement strand
CGCTGTCCCAACTTCGACGAGAAATCGGCGGGCACCACGAGGATCGCGTTGACCTCCCGGTCGTCCATCAGCCGCACGGCTTCCGTCCGGGAAGTCACGTACCGGGGCGAGAAATAGGCGGAGCCGGACAGGAAGCTCACAGCGTCCTGCGCCGTGGGGGATGCGTCCTCCAATACCACGGCGACCGGCGCGTTCTTCACGTCGAGGTTGACGCCGGAGCCGATGATGATAATCAGGAGAATCGGCAGCACCGTCCCGATCAGGAGGCTGCTGCTGTCCCGCCAGAGCTGCACGAATTCCTTGCGGCAGAGCGCCACGAGGCGCCGGAAAAATCCGGTTTCGTTCATCAGGCCGCGCCTCCTTTCCCTCGCGCCGTTTCCACGATGCGGATGAAGACCTCGTTCATGGTCGAGGATTCATCGCCATACTGCGCCCGAAGGTCGGCGGGCGTGCCGATGGCAAGAAGCTTTCCTTGGTCTTGGATCATGATGCGGTCGCAATACTCGGCTTCCTCCATGAAATGCGTCGTCACGATGATGGTGGTGCCTTTCACGGAAAGGTCCGTGATCTGCCGCCAAAAATCCCGCCGCGCCAACGGGTCGATGCCGCTGGTGGGCTCGTCGAGGAACAGGATCTTCGGCTTGTGCAGGAGAGCCGCCGCCATGGAAAGCCGCTGCTTGTAGCCGCCGGGCAAGGACTCCGCCGACGAATCGCGATATTCTTCCAAATGAAATTCCTGCAGCGTCTCTTCCAGCCGCCGCGCGATATCTTTCCGGGAAAGACCGTAGGCGCCGCCGAAAAAGGACAGGTTCTGCTCCACGGTCAGGTTCCCGTACAGGGAAAATTTCTGGGCCACATAGCCGATGTTGGCGCGGGCTTCCGTGCGGGCGTCCCGCAGATTCACCCCGGCGACGCTGAGATAGCCGCTGGTTAGCGGCAAAAGGCCGCAGAGCATCCGGAAGGTCGTGGTCTTGCCCGCGCCGTTCGGCCCCAAAAGGCCGAAGACTTCCCCGCGCCGCACCTGAAACGAGGTCTTGTCCACAGCGGTGAAGTCGCCGAATTTTCGCACCAGTTCCCTGACTTCGATGTCGATATCGCTGCCGAGGGTGTGGTTTCCGCAGAGGTCGAGGGGCGCCAAGTCGAGGTCCTCCGCCTTGCCTTCGGCGTTCTTTTCCTCGTCTTCGCGCAGCAGGCACATGAAGCCGTCCTCCAGCTGTTCCTCGGAGGGCGCGAAGGGGAACGGCGCGAGGCCGCGGATTTTATCCTCCGTGACGTTTTCCCGCCGGATGAAATGGACAGAGCCGCGATCCGGCACCGCGTCCACGACGGCTTCTTTATCGTCCAGCAGGACGCCCTGCAAAACGCGCATCGGCAGCCCCTCGGGCGGCGTCATGCGATAGCAGCGCCCCTTGGCCAGCCCGCGCAGTTCTTCGGGGGAACCGACGGCCAAGATGCGGCCGTGATTCATCACATAGACGCGGCGGCAAAGCTCCGCCTCGTCCATGTAAGCGGTGCTGACGAAGATGGAAAGCCGCTCCTCCCGGGACAGCTTTTGCAGGATGTCCCAAAGCTCGCGGCGGGACAGCGGGTCGACGCCCACCGTCGGCTCGTCCAGCAGCAGCAGATCGGGAGAGCGCACGAGGGTGCAGGCCAGCCCCAGCTTCTGCTTCATGCCGCCGGACAGCTTGCCCGCCAGCCGTCCCGTGAATTTCGTCAGTCCCGTCATTTCCAAGAGATGGGGGAATCGTGTCTTCCGCGTCTCCTCCGGCACGCCGTGGAGATTCGCGTAGAGCGTCATGTTCTCCGCGATGGTCAGGTCCTCATAGAGACCGAATTTCTGCGGCATATAGCTGAGCCGGTTTTGGATGTCCTGCTCGTGTCCCTGCACTTCCATGCCCAAAACGCGGAGAGAGCCGGAGGTGGGCGTGAGAAGGCCCGCGATCAACCGCATCAGCGTCGTCTTTCCCGCGCCGTCCGGTCCGATCACGGCGGTCAGGCAGCCCGTCTGCAGGGAAATCCCGATGCCGCTCAGCGCCGTGACGGGAGGCGCGCCCTTGGGCGTAAATTGTTTGACGAGTTCCTTCGCCTCGACGATCGTTTCTTCGTTCATATCAAAGTTCCACCCGGACAGTGGCGGGCATGCCGAGCCGGAGGCGATTGTCCGCATCGTCGACGTAGACGCGGATCTCATACAAAAGCGACGTGCGCAGCTCGTCGGTCTGCACCGTCTTCGGCGTGAATTCCGCCGTACCGGAGATATAGCCCACCTGTCCCTCGATGGGCTCCTTCGGGAAGCTGTCGATGGTGACCGTCGCTTTTTGTCCCTCGTGGACCTTGCCAAGATCGGTCTCGCGGATATAGGCGCGCACCCATTTCTTGTCGTTCAGGGACAGCTTGAACACGGCGAGCTGCGGCGACGCCATGTCGCCGACCTCCAGCAGCCGGGAGCGGATCACACCGTCCGACGGAGCGATCAGCTCCGTTTCCTTCAAAAGATATTCCTGCCGCGCCAATTCCTGCCGCAGGGATTCCAGCTTCGCTTCCGCCTGCGCGATCTCCTCGACGCGCGGGCCTGCCACCGCTTCCGCGTAGGCCTGTTCCGCGGCCGCAGTCTCTGCCGCCGCCGCCGCCGCTTGGGAAATCGCATTGTCGAGTTCCTGAACGCTGACGCCTTGTACTTCGTCATAAATCTGCTGACGACGGACCATGACGCCTTCCGCGAATTCCGACTTGGCGCGGGCCGCGTTCAAAGCTTCCTCCGCCCGATGGATTTCCTCGGGGCGCGTGCCGTTGTGCAGGAGCTCGACGGCGCTCTCCTGCGCTTGGATCTCGGCCCGCGTCTTCGCCATCGTCAGCCGGAGCTCCTTCGTCTCGAGCCGCGCCAAGAGCTGTCCTTTCTTCACCGAATCCCCTTCCGCGACGAGCAGCTCGCCCACGCGGTCGCTGCCGCGAAACGCCAGCGAAACTTCGCGTATGTCCACGTTGCCGGACAGCTTCAGCTCACGCGCGGATTGCGCCGCCGCGCGTTCCTCGCTTCGATAGTAGAGCCAGCCGCCCACGACAAGAACCAAGACGGCGATCGCAATAAAAAGGTTCCTTTTGTTCCCCATGCACAAAACTTCCTTTCTTATTCAAAGTGTCAAATATATATAACAAAAATACCCGACAGCGTCAAATACTTTTGGCACTGCCGGGTATAAAAATACTCATGCCGAATTGAACCGGTCGACACATTTGATTTGCATAACGCACATCTCCATCACATCTTTCGGCCATCCACGAATTATTACTTGTGCCGTATAGTATATCATTATCTTGCGGTGTATGCAAAAGCTTTTTTCTGCGATGGAATAAGGTTCTCAAATGATTGTCGGGCGCGAACTTTTATAGTATAATGTAAAAATCGTATTTTCATTTAAAATTTTGGTCTAAGATGAGTATCACAACAATTCTGCACGCAGGAGATATTTTCATGATTACCCTTTCCCATATCGAAAAAACATACGCGGGGCCGGACGGGGCACTTACGGCTTTGAAGGACATCAGCCTGACCGTCGCCAAGGGCGAGATTTTTGGCGTCATCGGGCTTTCCGGCGCGGGCAAGTCCACTTTGGCGCGTTGCATCAACCTCTTGGAACGGCCCACGAAAGGCTCCGTCATCGTGGACGGACTCGACATGATGGCGCTGTCCGACGCCGAGCTTCGCAAAGCGCGAAAATCCATCGGCATGATTTTCCAGCATTTCAATCTGCTGTCGTCGGCGACGGTCTATGACAACGTGGCGTTCCCTCTTCGCCTTTCGGGCATGGCCGAGGACGCCATCCGCGCGAAGGTCGAGCCCCTGCTCTCCCTCGTCGGCTTGGACGACAAGGCGCAGCAGTACCCGTCCCAGCTTTCCGGCGGACAGAAACAGCGCGTCGGCATTGCCCGGGCGCTGGCCTCGGAGCCAAAAGTATTGCTCTGCGACGAAGCGACCTCGGCCCTCGACCCGCAAACCACGAAGGCGATCCTTGAATTGATTCGCGACATCAACCAAAAACTGGGCCTGACCGTCGTGATCATCACCCACGAAATGCAGGTCATCAAGGACATCTGCGACAAAGTGGCGGTCATCGAGGACGGCGTGATTGCCGAGCAAGGGCCTGTGGCGGAGGTTTTCTTGAATCCCCGCCAGAAAATCACGAAAGACTTCATCGGCGTGCTGATGGGCAACGACCTTCCCGCCGAGTTGCGCGGCGTGCCCATTTCGGAAGCGCCCATCGAAGGCGGCAAGCTGCTGGTCCGGCTGACGTTTTTCGGCGAATCCGCCAACGCCCCGGTGATTTCCGACCTTGTGAAAGGCCACAACATCGACGCCGCCATCCTGTACGGAAATATCGACGCCATCAAAGACACGCCATACGGGCGCATGCTGCTCGGACTGTCCGGCACGCCGGGCGCCGTAGAGGAAGCGCTGTCCTTCCTGCGCGAAAAAGATTTGAGAATCGAGGTGATCGGCTATGTCCGCTGACGTTTTCCCGCTTTTGATGAAAGCCCTCGGCGAGACCGTGGCCATGGTCGCCGTCTCGATGATCGCGGCCACAGCCATCGGCGTGCCGCTGGGCGTGCTGCTGGTCGTCACGGCGAAGGGCGGCATCCTGGCCTGCCCCGCGCTGAACCGCGCCGTCGCCGCCATAGTCAACGCGGTGCGCTCGATTCCGTTCATTATATTGATGGTGGCCATCATCCCGTTCACGCGTCTCGTCGTCGGAACCTCCATCGGCACTACCGCGGCGATGGTTCCGCTGACCCTGGCCTCGATTCCGTTCATCGGGCGGCAGGTGGAGACCTCGCTCCGTGAGGTTCCCTACGGTATCGTCGAAGCGGCGCTGGCGATGGGCGCGACGCCGATGCAGATTATCCGCCGCGTCTATCTGCCGGAAGCCCTTCCGGCCATCGTCGCCCAGCTCACAACGGTCGTCATCGCCCTCGTCGGCGAGTCGGCCATGGCGGGCGCCATCGGCGGCGGCGGCCTTGGAGACTTGGCCATCCGCTACGGCTACCAGCGTTTCCGTCCGGAAATCATGCTGGCCACGGTCGTCGTACTGATCGCCCTCGTCCAGCTCGTCCAGTTTGTCGGCAACACGCTGGCGAAAAAATTGAACAAGAAATAGTTGTAAAAAAAAGAGGGCTGTCCGCAGTTGACAGCCTTCTTTTTTTGCATTAGGATACAGAAGGAAATTCCATATTTAATATAGGAGGGAAAATCTAAATGAAAAAACTGGTACTTCTTCTCTCCGCGCTGCTCTTGGTCGTTTTCGCGGCCGGTTGCGGCGGCGGGGACAAAAAGCCCGCGTCCTCGGGCGCGCCCGCATCGTCCGGCGGCTCGAAGGTCACGCTGAAAGTCGGCGCTTCGCCGGTCCCGCACACGGAAATCTTGGAGCAGATCAAGCCCGTGCTGGCGAAGCAGAACATCGAGCTGAAGATCGTGGAGTTCAGCGACTATGTGCAGCCGAATATGGCACTGGGCGACAAAGAGCTGGACGCGAACTTCTTCCAGCATGAGCCGTATCTTTTGAACTTCATCGACGAGCACAAGAACCTGAAGCTGAAGAGCGCCGGCGGCGTCCATGTGGAGCCGATGGGCGTCTACTCGAAAAAGCTCAAGAAGCTGGACGAGCTGAAGGAAGGCGACATCGTCGCAATCCCGAACGACCCGACGAACGGCGGCCGCGCGCTGTTGTTGCTGGAAAAGGCCGGCGTCATCAAGCTGAAAGCAGGGCTTGGCGTCAAAGCCACCGTGCAGGACGTCACCGAGAACAA
The DNA here is from genome assembly GCA_947167555.1 of uncultured Selenomonadales bacterium. Taxonomy (GTDB): domain Bacteria; phylum Bacillota; class Negativicutes; order Selenomonadales; family Selenomonadaceae; genus RUG12372. The sequence continues at coordinate 2,776 of CAMVIO010000072.1, read as the reverse complement.
GAAGAAGATCCAGTTCAAGGAAATCGAGGCCGCGCAGCTTCCGCGCTCGCTCGACGATGTGACTGTCGCGGTCATCAACACGAACTTCGCGATGCAGGCGAGCCTGAACCCGACGAAAGACGCTCTCTTCATCGAGGACAAGACATCGCCGTACGCGAACATCGTGGCGGTTCGCGAGGGCGACGAGAAGCGCCCGGAGATCGTGGCGCTGATGAAAGCGCTCCAGTCGAAGGAAATCAAGGAGTTCATCGAAAAGAAATACGGCGGGTCAATCGTTCCCGCGTTCTAACGATCGAGAAAAAACTGCCGCGCGTTTTCACAACGCGCGGCAGTTTTTATTTATGCGATTTTTTTCGCGGCCTCCCGCACTTTCTCTTCGCAGGCGAGCACGGCCTTGATGGTCTTCGAGGTCAGGTCGCCGATCTCCCAGCGCATCCGGCGCGCGCCTTGCAGGATCGTCATACGATCCACTTCCGGCGCAAACTTGAAATCCTTGAATTTTTTCTGCACGGCAGAGACTTTCATGTCCTTGACGCTGCCTTTCGGTCTTGTCGCGGCGCTGGCGACGACCAGCGCGGAAAGATGATCGAGCGTCACGACGAGACAGCCGAGCTGCGCCTCCTGCGTCAGAGGCGCCTGCGCGTCGGCGTCGGCGACGGTCTTTCGGTTCACAAGGCGGACGACATCCTCATCCATTCCGGCCTTGCAAAGCGCGTTCCCATCGAGCCCGGCGCGTCGGGCAAGTCCCGCCGCCGCCCATTGATCCGCCGACGACGAAAAACCGCGGAACTCCGCGAACCAACGCATGACGCCCGCAAGCGTCAGCGCCCGCCGCCAATCCTCCGGCGCGGGCAACGCCGCCTGCGCCAGATCATATATTTTCTCGTAAACGACAGAGGAACCAGACACAAAACAACCTCCTTGCCGCATTTAGTTTCGTTTATAGTAGTATATCATATTATTGAAATCCACTCAAATGAAATTCATAAATGAAGAAAAAGGCGGAGATAAAAAAGAGCGGATGATGACCACCCGCTCCCTGAAATTTTTAGTATTACTCTGCCGCTTCCGCTGCTTCGGCAGCCGCATCCTGTGCAGCCTGCGCTTCCTGCTGCGCTGCCAGCGTCGACTCTTTCGCCGCCTGAAGACCCGCCATGACCGTCTCCGAAGGCCGCTCGGCGTTTGGCAGATGGACGACATCGGGGGAAACGACGCCCGCGTCCGCCGCCGTAAGGTTCCTCGACGTGTCGAGGGACGGACGCACCGGGATCGTCTCGTCGATTTCTGTCTTGTAGTATCTTGCGACGTCCAAATCCACCTTGATACCCATCGCCTGATCGAGAGCCGCCTTGTTGGTGTTGTAATTATAAAGCGCGGTGATATAGGTTGTTTGGGTCTGGATCAGCTTGGACTCGGCGTCCATGACGTCGAGGTTCGTGCCGACGCCGGCGCTGTAGCGAACCTGCGCGATCTTGTAATCTTCCTGCGCCTGGTCGACGGCCACCTTCGTGGTGTGGATGTTCTGTTCAGCCGCCAGAAGGTTCAGATACGCCTTGCGGACGTCAAGCTGGATCGTCTCCTGCGTCTCATAGAGTTTCTGCTCGGCCTTCCGCATGGACGCTTTGGCCTGCTGGACCTGCGCCTCGGTCACGTTGTTGTCGAAGATGTTCCAACTCATCTGAAGACCGGTGTTCGTACCGTCGTTTTGTTCGGTCATTTTGACCGTATTAGACGAAAACGGCGTATCGCCTGACCATGTACGCGACACCATGGCATTGACCTGCGGACGATAACCGGCTTTCGCCGCTTTCATCTGCGCCTCGGCTTGCTTCCAGGCGCGCTCCATCGCAATCCCGTCGGGACGGTGGATTAACGCGTAATCCGTGCAGCGAGGAAGAGAGATATCATATTTCGTATAAGACAGGTCTTCCTTCGCGTCGACGATGGTGTCCGTGGGAAGCCCCACGATATTGTTGAAGGTCGCAACCGCCACATCATAGTTGTTTTGCGCGGTAACAAGGTTCTGCTGCTGGTTCGCCAGCTCGACCTGAGAGCGCAGCACGTCCGACTTCGCGACGGTACCGACGCGGTACTGGGCATTGACGTTGTCCAGATGGGCCTGAAGCGTATCGACCGCTTCCTTGTTGACCTGGATCAAGTTGCGGAACTGGAGGATCTGGAAATAAGCTTCCGTAGTCTGCTCCTTGATTCCCTGACGTGTGGCCTCCAGCATCAAATCCGCCGCGTCGCGCCCAAGTTCCGCCGCCTCGATAGTATTTTCAATTCGGCCACCCGTGTAAAGAGGAAAGGTCACAGATACTGTATTTCCAAATGACCTGTCCGTATTGTATCCAATCAAATCTCCAGCCTCTTGGTCTTGCGCATTGTTCCAGTGGCCCGAACGATAATATGCCGTGCCGTTCCACGCGAGTGACGGCCCTGCCTGCCTGCGCGCCTGACGATGTGCCCAGTACGCCGCCCACTGATCCTCCGCCGACTCTTTGATGGTTCGATTGTTTTCAAGCGCCATGTCGATGCTCTCTTGGAGCGTCAGCTCGACGATCGGCGCGGCCTCCGCCGTCCCCAAAGCGGCAAAGCCCATATAGCCCGCGACAGCCAGTGCCGCGAGTGCTTTCTGCAATTTCCTGATGCTTTTCATCGGATGCTTCCCCCTGTATAATCAGCTGTCGATATTTCGACGTATACCTATTTTATCGCTTTTTTTTCGTCAGCGCAAATAAAAACTAAATTAAATTAATTAAAAATGGCAAAAAAA
>CAMVIO010000071.1 GCA_947167555.1 uncultured Selenomonadales bacterium | reverse complement strand
CCCGGAACCAGACGAACTCTGGCAACCGAGGACTTTCTGCGACCGGTGCCGTAGTAATTGACCAATGCCATAAATTGTTCCTCCTATTCCAGTCTCACTTCAAATTCAGGACTTCCGGCTTCTGCGCCGCATGCGGGTGCTCCGCGCCTGCATAGACATTCAGCTTGCGATACATCTGCGCACCGAGGCGATTTTTCGGCAACATACCGCGAACCGCATGCTCCACGACACGCTCCGGCATCTTCTGCAGCATCTGCTCCGCTGTGGTAAAGGAAGTTCCTCCAGGATAACCGGAATAACGGAAATACGTTTTCTTCTTGAGTTTCTTGCCCGTAAATACGACTTTGTCCGCATTGACGACGATTACATAATCGCCGGTGTCCACATGCGGCGTATACGTCGGCTTATGCTTGCCACGCAAAACCTTAGCAACTTCTGCGGCTAAACGGCCAACCGTCTGACCTTCCGCATCAACAACATACCATTTGCGTTCGATGTTCGACGCATTGGCCATGAACGTTGTCTTCACGCATTAACCCTCCCTAGCAATATAGGCACTTCAAACAAAATAAAAGACACGCGAAATCTGCCGACCGGTTACCGGGGCTTGTGGGAACCAGGCCGTAACTTCACATAAAGGTATTTTATTAAAAATCATCGATGAAGTCAAGCAATATTTAATAATCCATGCAAAAATCATTAGATTTAAGCTTCCTCCGCCGCTGCCACAGTCCTCTTTTTTTCCTCCAGCTTCCTTTTTCGGTAACTCCTGAGCTCGTTCCAAGTCGTTAACGACGTAATCACAGAAAGGCCAGTGATGAGTCCGGCTTGCCAAAGTGGCGTCTCCGTCAAGCTTTTATATGATTGCCACACCTCGAAGTATCCGTTGAAGGCAATACAGAACAGGGCGACAAAGACGACAGCCGCAATTTTCCCCTGCGGTGCCAGCGCATAAGAAATAACGAGAATCAACGCAATCCCTAGAATACCCCCCAACAGGAAATCCGAAACCAAAGGAATCAGACTACCGCTCCCTTCGTACCGAATTGTCAAAAGATATACGCAACCTTTTACGCCGATGTACAGAAAAAGGCCGAATGGAAGTATCATCAGCCACTGCAACCAACTCAGCAATTTTTTCATCACAGATACCCCCTTTGGGTTCCTAATTTAAATGAAAAAACCACATCTATTTTATCATAGGCCCACGTAAATGTCAGCCTTCTCCAGTCGATCCCATACCACCGTTGCGAATGGCGCCAACGCCGGCCGTGTCGTCATCGACAGTCAGATAACGATAGAAAATCCCCTGCGCAATCCGCGTGCCTTTTTCGATTTGCACAGGTTTATCGCTTAGATTGATTAGCGCCACAAAAATATGGCCTTCGTTTTCCGCGTTGTCGTAATAATCAGCGTCGATAATTCCTTCGTCGTTGACGCAGGACACAAGATTTCGAATCGAAAAACCAGAACGCACATGAATCCCGAGATATTCGTCCGGCTGCATATACGCTTTTAGCCCCGTCGGGACCAGCGTTACGCGATTAGGTGCAAGTAACACGTCCTCGGCGGCGGCAAGATCATACCCCGCGCTGCATCCCGTCTTCCGCGCCGGCAGAGCGATTCCTTTGTCAGTGTAAGTAGTTACGACTTCAAAACCTCTCGTTTTCATAATTCCTCTATACTATTCTTTTTTCTCTAAATCGAAAGCGCAGTTCAGTGGGCGCGCGGGCGTAATTGTCGAGATTGCATGCTTATAAACCATTTGCTGCTTTCCCATCGACTCTAGGACAACCGTAAAGCTGTCGAAGCCGCGCACGTTTCCTTTGATCTGAAACCCGTTGACCAAATGGACGATAACGCCTACATTTTCCTTTCTCGCCTGATTCAAAAAGGTGTCCTGTAAATTGAACGTCTTTGCCGTCACTACACTCTCCCCTTCATATAAAATGATGGTTAATCGTCTCTAAAACTTTTTCCGCGAGGTCCTCAAAAGGAACCGCATCAATGTCAAACCAACGTATGTACGGCATCTTTCGATACCAAGTAAATTGACGCTTGGCAAAATGGCGGGTCGCTTTTTTTATGTTATCGACGGCTTCCACAAAACTTAATTCTCCGTCAATGTAGGCAGCCATCTCTTTATAGCCTATACCCTGCATTGCACGAGCGTTCCGAGAAACACCGCTCGATAGAAGATGACGAACCTCTTCTTCAAGGCCTGCGACAATCATCGCGTCTACACGTCTTTCGATCCGTTCATAGAGTATCTTTCGATCAGCGCGAAGCCCAATTACACAGGCATCGTAAACGAAGCCGACTTCCCGCTTTTCTCGTGAAATTCTTTCTTGCCCAAAACGCACAACCTCAAGCGCCCGTACGACCCGACGAAAGTCGTTGACATGGAGTCTTGCAGCCGCCTCAGGGTCGATTTTTTCCAACATTTTATGGATGTACGTCTTGCCGTGTTCTTCCGCCAAACGTTCGAGCGAGGCTCGATATTCGCTGTCTTCGTGATTTTTGTTGAAACGATACCCTTCTAATAGTGCTTTCACATAAAGCCCCGTGCCGCCAGCGAGGATTGGGATTGAGCCGCGTTGATTGAGTGCATGGATTTCCTCGGTAGCCAGCCGCTGAAAATCCGCCGCATTAAAACCTTCGTCTGCGGGGTCCAAACAATCGATCAACGCATGACGCACGCCTCCTCGTTCCGCTTCGTTCGGCTTCGCGCTGCCGATGTTGAAACCACGATAGACGAGCATCGAATCTCCAGAAACAATGCTCGTCCGCAATTCTTTCGCAATCCGAACAGCAAGCTTTGTCTTCCCCGTAGCAGTCGGCCCTAAGATGACAATCAGTTTGTCCTTGAGTTCACTTGCCGTCATTTAAAGTCCAACGCTTCACCGGGCTGGACGATGTGGACATGCGCTCGGGTGCTCGATTCTGTCAGCTCCTGATACTTTTTGACGTCCTGTTCGATGACCGGCCAAGTATCATAGTGGATTGGTATCACATTTGCCGCGTTCAGCCACTGCGCCGCGAGAGCCGCGTCTTCGAGCCCCATCGTGTAATTATCTCCAATCGGCAAGAGCGCATAGTCAATAGTATCTTTGCGGCCAATCAGTTTCATATCATGGAAGAGAGCCGTATCTCCAGCGAAATAAACCGTCTTCCCCCCTATCTGAATGACAAAGCCGCAGGCGATGCCGCCTGCCACACCGGAGCTGTGCAATGCAAGAGTCATACGTACTTTGCCGAAAGGCAGTTTGACAGAACCACCGAGGTTCATACCATGAGCTTTTAGCTCCGTCCCTGCCTGCTCGTTGCAAAGTCCAATCACTTCGGGAATCGCTATAATTGTCGCGCCTGTACGCTTTGCGATGGCCGGCGCGTCTCCCAAATGATCCCCGTGAGCATGGGAGACAAGAATATAATCACAGTTCACGTCTTGCGCCGCAATAGCGGCCTTCGGATTTCCTGTCAAAAACGGATCGGCAAGCACCTTATGCGCACCATCGTCCAATAAAAAACAGGCATGTCCGTAGTAAGTGTACTTCAACATAAATATTTCCTCCCCGTTTACCATTTTTTAAAGACTTTGCTCAGACTCTTCCTTCTTGCGAAGGAATGTCACGCCAAAGACCTTGACTGTGTAATAAAAACCAATCAAAAAAGGAATATACTCGGCAATTAAGCGCCAACAAACGGCTACAATGCCCACTGTCCCTTGGGGCACAGTCTCACTGAAAAGTAAGACGAAGCCGCCTTCGGCAATCCCCGAGCCGCCAGGTGTCGGCGTAAAATACAGCAACATGTTAAGAAAAATCATGCGCCCCATGACCGCATACCAGTCAGCATCATAAACGCCAAGCCCAAGAAGCAAGCATGGCACAATCGCGTAAATGCAAATCAGCGAAAGTCCTGACTCGAAGAAGACGAGAAGCATGGCTTTCGGGGACTCCGCTAAAAGTCGGATGGCGTTCCTTGTGTCGCGGTACATGTGAATGAGCGACCGCCGTCTCGTCGGAGATAGCTTGCGAGCCAACTTGACGATGATTTGTCCGAGCAGATTGGAATTGATGGCCCAAACCAGAAATACGATAACGAGAAACGCCGCAAACGATATCATCATCAGTTTTGCGTTGGAAACCCCGGGCAAAATATGCGCTTCATGCATAAAGATAAACGGCATGCACAGAATCAAAAAGAGAATCGAGACCACCGTCCTAACAAAAACCAGCACGGTCGCCTTGCCGGTAGGTACACCTGCATGGCGCAGGAACATCATCTGCGCCACCGCACCTCCCGTCGCCCCCGGGGTCAAAAGTGCAAGAAAGTAGTTTCCGAATACAACCTGCACCGCCTGTGACAGCGTTATATCCTCATGCGATATATGTACAAGATGCATAAGCCGGGAGCCGTCCAAAAAAAGCCCGACACCAATGAAAAGCAACGCCAGCGCCAACGACCACGGCTGGAACATCGTCAAATTCGAAAGCGTATGAATATCCACAGTAAAATAAATGACCGCTCCCGATATGGCCAAAACCAGCAGGATAAGAAGTGCCAGCCGCTTATAGAACTTCCCCATCCGTTAACTCCTCATAAGAAATCAGGCGAATCTGCCGTTCTTCAATCATTTTCATCGCCTCCGCCGAGGTCACAGAGGCCAATTCCTCTTCCCAATGATATGCCCAATGGTAAATGTTATCCAAAACACGGTTGTCTTTGCCCGGGTGCACCATAATTTCAGAAACGCCGTCAGGCAACGCCCGCAACATGGACAGAAAATGCGGCGTGTAGAGATGGCCCCCCGCCAGCATGCCGAAAAACGAATCTGGTGTCATAATACCAGCACGGCGGATTGCGCCTTTCACAATACGGGCGCAAGAAGTCAGACCACATTTTGCCATATAGCGCCCCACGGAGGTCGGATATCCTCCCGTAAATAGAAATGGCTCCGCCGGAAGGCGCATTTTCGTAAAGCCAAATTTTTTCGCCAGCAAAAGCACCGTCCGAATCACACCAGGGAGCACATGGAGATGCTGATGGCTGTCAATATGTGTAGGGCGGACTCCCATTTCCATAGCTCGTAGAATCTGTGCTTCGCATTCTGCGTATAGCTGCTCCATGCAAATGCCCCCGGTCATATAACGGCGAATAAAAGCTGCATGATTGGGCAGCAAATATCCATTTTCCCCAATCAGGCTCGGCACTTGGGACGGCGGAAGCACAGGGCGCTCCGCCACTAAGGTCAAATGAATCCCAACCCCCAAACCCGGATTTTTTTTAGCAAGTTCCGCCGCCTCCTCCGCCGCAACTCCGGCCGCAACGAAAGATGTGCTGCGAATACAGCCCTTTTCATACCCTTCTATGATACCATGATTTACGGAGGAATGCAGTCCAAAATCATCGGCGTTAACAATAAGCCTCTTCATTGCACACATTCCTCGTGACTGGCATACGCATTATGATTGTGAATCGACTCATAATTTTCACAGGAGACCGAAAACCATTCCAACCCCGGCATCCTCCGAAATGCAATCACTAGATCGCGGAGCATATCCTCGACGAATTTGGGATTTTCATAGGCGCGCTCCGTCACGTATTTTTCGTCTTCGCGCTTTAAGAGCGGATAGAGCGGGCTCGATGCCTGTTTCTCCATCAAAGCGGCCAAATCTTCAATATAGATGCATTCGACCCCTTCCCGCAAACGTAATCTGGCCCGCATGACGCCTCTTTGATTGTGCGCTCCATACCGCGATATGGATTTGCTACAGGGACATAGAGATGTAGATGGCACCTCAACTCCCAATTCGAACACAAAATTCCTGCCTTTTTCCTTGCTGCCATAGAAACAGCAGTCAAGATCAAGAAACGACACCTTGCCGCTGACCGGCGCATATTTCTTAATAAAGTATTTGAAACGGATTTCAATATTAGCTGAGGCAACAGAAAGCCGCGCCAATGCTTCATCTAAAATCGCTTCCATCTCAGATTCTGCAACCGGCTGCGCGCTCCATTGATTTAAAATCTCCATGAAACGGCTCATGTGCGTTCCCTTGTATTCCTGCGGAAGAGAGACCGTAAAGCAAATACGAGCCAATACCTGTTGAAAATCCCCTTCCTTCGTTCTGATCTGGAACGGAAGATGAATGTCGCGAACGCCGACATGTTGAATCGCTATTCCTCGGGAATCGACACTGCTTTGTATATCCTCCAAAACTTATCCTCCATTTATGATACGCGAATCGATCGAATTGCTTCGGCAAGATTGTTTGCCCCGAACACCGCCGACCCTGCCACCAACACATCCGCCCCCGCGTCAACCATGAGTTTCGCCGTGTCCACATTGACCCCGCCATCCACTTCGAGTTCAATATTCCGAGTCGACGCTTCAATCATTTCACGCAGACGCCGGATTTTTTTGAGCGTCGAAGGAATGAACTTTTGCCCGCCAAATCCCGGATTCACCGTCATGACAAGAATCATATCCGCGTCATCGAGAAACGGCTCGGCCATATTAACTGGCGTCCCCGGATTCAAAGCGATTGCCGCTTTGCCCCCATGCTCATGAATCGCCTGCATAATGCGGTGCCCATGTTTAGTTGCTTCTGCATGGAATGTGATGATATCGGCCCCAGCTGCGACGAATGCGGCAATCTGGTCTTCCGGCCGCTCTATCATCAAATGCACGTCGAAAACTTTTTTTGTATATGGTCGAATAGCCTTGACTACGGGAGCACCGATTGTAATTTGAGGAACGAACTGTCCATCCATGACGTCGATATGAATATAATCGGCTCCAGCCTCGTCTGTTCTTTTCACCTCGACGCCAAGTTTAGAAAAATCAGCCGAAAGAATCGAAGGGGCAATTTTCAGCATAAACCCTTTCTCCTTTCTATAAGCATAAACGGTTATTTTTTACCTGTATCATTTGTCCGGCTTGGTGGTTTTGAACCGGAATCATCCTTTTTCTCTGGTTCATCCTTTTTTGAGCCAACTGTAGGAGCAGATTGCCCTGCAGGCTCCGCTAGTACGAAATCCACTGTTGTTCCTTCGTCGACTTCTGTTCCCGCACTTGGTGTCTGGCGAAGAATGGTTCCCGATGCCTGCTGGCTTTTTTCCCTAGTCACGGTACCGACTGCTAATTTAATCTGTTTGAGCCGGTCTTTTGCTGCGTCCAATGTTCCTCCTAAAAAATCCGGCACACGAACCAGTTTGATTGGTTTTCCTTTACTAAGCGTAAGATCAACACTCTGTCCTTTTTGTATTTTTTTCCCTTCTGCCGGTTCCTGATCAAGTACCGTCCACGCTTCCTGATCGGATACTTGTTCATAAATGCTCCCTATGACCAATCCCATTTTTTTGAGTTTACTTTCCGCAGAAAGACGGCTCAAGCCTTTGAGATTTGGCATTGTCAATTCCTCGCCACCTTTACTTACATAGATTGTGACGACGCGTTGCTCTTTTACTGTTGATCCAGCTTCAGGAGACTGGGAAATAACCTGCCCAGCAGGAACTTTCGCATCAAATTGTTCAATGACACTGACACGCAAGTTTGATGTTTCAATAATTTGTTTTGCAAGAGCCATAGGACGATCTTTTACATCCGGAACCTGAACCTCAGCCATGCTCCAAAATTTACCAAACGCTAAGAAAGCACCAATCGCAAATCCAAGAAAAACAATGGACACCGTTGCAAGCATAAATAACTTAGATTTATAAAACGGCGTCACTTCCGATGACTCTAATAGTTTTTCATTCTGCAATACATCTGCTTCAATAGGAGGCATAAGACGAGTTGCAAACGGATCCGGTTCTCCGGGGTCATAACCACTGTCAAAACCAAGGAGTCGTTCCGCTTGCTGAATGTCTTCAATTAATTTTCCGCTATCCGGACGTTCTGCAGGATCTTTTGCCATTGTTTTTTGTACAATCGCCTCAATCACAGGCGGAAATGTGCGATCGTGCTGACAAATCGGCTTTGGTTCTTCCTGCAAGTGCTTCAGTGCAATGCTAACTGTCGTTTCTCCTGTGAAAGGTAGTTCCCCTGTCAACATCTCATAAAGAACAACACCGAGGGAATAGATATCCGATTTCGTCGTAATTTTTGTTCCTTTTGCCTGTTCCGGCGAAAAATAATGTACAGAGCCGATTACAGTGCCATTATAAGTCAAAGTCGAAGATGTCACGGCACGAGATATGCCAAAATCCGCAACTTTTATACGTCCATCTGGCATAATGAGAATATTATGCGGCTTAATATCGCAATGTACCAAATTATTTGCATGAGCATTCCGAAGGGCACGAGCAATTTCTTTTGCTATTCGCAAAGCTTCATCCGCAGGAATTCGACCATCACGCTGCACTCTTTTTTTTAACGTCTCACCGGCAACATATTCCATGACAATATAGTGCTTATTTTCGTCTTGCCCAACATCATAAATACCGACGATGTTCGGATGGGAAAGCTTTGCTGCCGCCTTAGCTTCCAATTGGAATTTTCCCAAAAATTCTTCATCATTTGCAAGCTGTGCATGGAGAATCTTGACCGCAACCACTCGATCTAAAATGGTGTCATGCGCTTTATAGACATCCGCCATTCCGCCGCCGCCGATATGCTCTAGGAGTTCGTAACGGTGATCTAAAATGCCGTATTCCACGTTGTTTCCCTCCAAATATGGACAATTGCTCTT
>CAMVIO010000070.1 GCA_947167555.1 uncultured Selenomonadales bacterium | reverse complement strand
GCGTCGCGCCGCCGCCCATCTGCGCGTAAGTCGATACGCCGTCGGAGCCGGTGTTTGCAGCCTGACCGAGTCCGCCCGCGGCGCCTTCGATGAAGTCGTTGCCCGACGACAGCGCCACCATGCCCGCGCCCGCGCCCATCAGTGCGTTGTGGGTCTGCTCCGCCGCTTCGGGGGCGGATTCCACGGTGAAGATCAGGTCGTCCCAAACCATGGAGGCTTTGCCGTCACCCTCGAAGGCCGTGCCGATCCGGTATTTGTCGCCGACGATGGCGCCCGGCTTTCCGTCGTAATTAGTGAGAAGTGTGGTGACGTCGCCGACCTTCAGGTTGGAAACGTTCATGAAGGCGATTTTCGAGGTATTCACTGTCGCGCCGTTGCAGGTGATTTTCTCCGGGCAGGCGGTTAGCGGCGTCTCGCCGGTCCAGTTCACGCCGCGGAAGGCGATATTCGAGGCGCGGTTTTCCGTGGCCTTGAAGGTGAGGGCGCCAGCCTTCGCTTCCAGCTGTCCCGTGAGGCCGCCGGTGACGGTGACGCCGGAAACGGGTTGATAAGCGTAGTGCGCCGTTTTCGTTTCCGCCGCCATATCCTTCAGGGTGCTGTTTGCCTTCAGCAGCATCATGATTTCGCCCGCGCCCGCGTCCGCAGGGTTCGCGATCGAGAAATTCGTCGTGTCGACGGCGTCGACGTTGTCGTAATGAATGGCGTCCAGCCAAGCGTTGGGGCGAAGGACCCCGCCGTCCCACCACGGGATTAATCCGATGGCGACGGAGTTCACATTGGCGTCGCCGGCCCGGAAGATCAGGCGCGCGCCGCCGGGACCGACGTCCACGCCTCGGGACCAGGTGCCGCCCAGCGTGACGCCGTTTCTCGTGCTGCTGAAGGGGCGGTCGACAGCATAGAGGTTCGCGCCTGTCAGCGTGGCGTCCGAGAAGAAGCCCGCCGGACCGGTCAAAATAGTCGTGATGCGCCGCGCAAGATTTTCGGGGTGGGGGCTCATATTGTCGGTGTTGACGATGACGCCCGAATTGTTTTTCAGCCAGCCTTCCGGCACTTTGTCCGTCTCGCCGTTCCAGCCCGCGAGGGCGGCGCGGTTCAGCGTGACGCTGTCCGTTTTGTAGCTGACCACGCCCGATTCGGGAACGGAGACGGTGCCTTCGATCGTCGCGGAAAGCGCAACGCCGTTTGCCGTTTTCGTGTCGAAATCCTGCGTGTGCGAGGCGCCCGTGACCGCCGTGCCCGCCGCGAGATTTTTCGCGCCGGTCAGGAGATTTGTGGTGCTGCCCGCCGTGACCGCGGTATCGAGGCCGCTGAAGGAAAGGTTAGCGGCGTCCACGGCCGCGCCCGTGAAGTCGCAGTTCAGAGCGCCCGTAAGCGCGCGGGGTTTGTTCCACGTCATGCTGCCGAGGGAAATGCCGTTCCCTTTCAGTTCGCCGCTGACGAAAACGAGGCTCCTGCCGTGGTCGGCGGTCTTTATGCCCCGGGACCAGACGCCGGAGAGCGTGACGCCGTCCAGCGTATGGCGGAAGTCGGCGCGGTCTCTGTATTTGTAGGCGCCGGTGATATTTTTGTCGGAGAAGAAGCTGCCGTTTGCGGTCAAAAGTGTGAATTGGTTCAGCAGGTTGTCCGGCGCGACTTCCAGCGTGTCGGTGTCCACGACGACGCCGGAAGCGTTTGCCCGCCAGCCCGGGGGCACTTGGTCCGCCGCGCCGTTGATGCCGCGCACGCTGACTTTGTCCAGTATGACGCTGTCCAAGATATAACGGACCGCGTTCACGGAGGCGGAGGCCATACCGTAGGCCGTGGCCGAAAGGTCCGTATTCACGCCCGAATAGAAGACGGGGAAGGACGTCGGCGCCTGCGCGCTGATCGTCGGCGGGTTTTGGAAGCCGGAAATCAGCGTCATGGTCTTATCGAGGGCAAGGGTCCTCGCCGCGTCGGCGGAGAAGGAGAAGCCTAGCTTCGCGAGATCGACGGTGGGATTGGCGCCGAAGTAATACTCCGAGACGTCATAGTAAGGCGTCGTCGCGCTCCATGGGATCGTGCCGCTGAAGGCGGCGTCGGTGTAAACATTCTGGATCTTGTAGCCGAGGGTGTGGCGGTCCTTGGAGAGATAGACGGTGTGGGCTGTGTCGTAGCCCAGCGTCAGGCCGGTTTTGGGCGATACCGTCTCATGCACGAAGGGGCGCTCGATGATGTCGCCCGCTTTCAGCGCGGCGGTCTTTCCGTTCCGCGCCACGGTCAGATCCGAGATCGCGCCGCCCGCCGAGAGGAAGTTGTATTCCGCCACGCGCTTTTTGGAGCGAAGTCCCGTGAAGTCCACGGTGTTGACGGTGATGTTGCCGCCCGCCGAGACCAGCGGATTCATGCTCGTGGGCGTCGTGCCCAGCGAGATGACAGAGGCGTTCAGGTCGTTCGTCAGGGTGACGGAGCCGCCTTCCGCGACGGAGAGGACGCCCACCGAGGCGCTGTTGCCGGTGATGGCGCCGCCTGTCGCCGTGGCGGTGCCGCCCATGTTGAGCTGGTCAACCGTTCCGTAGCCGGTCAGGTTTTTCGCGAAGAGGCTGCCCGGTCTCATCGACACGGTGCCGCCCGCAAAAGTCCCCACGGCGCCCGTGCCGCCGCTGTGGATTTCCTGCGTGCCGCCCGAGTTGAGGACGTCCGTGTAGCCCTTGGCTCTCGGGCGGATGTTCTGGGTGCCGCCGTTCAGGGTCTGGACGACGCCTTTGCCGCTGTCGTCGCAGATTTGCTGTGTGCCGCCGTCCATGGTGACCACCGTGCCGCCGCCGCTTCGGATTTCCTGCGTGCCGTTGACCAGATGCTTGACGACGGCGACGCCGCCGGAACCCTGCTGCTGGCCTCCGGATCCTGCCTCCGAATTGAGCGTTTCGACAATACCGGTACCGGCCCGAACAATCTGCGTTCCGCCGTCATGCACCACAAAGGCTGTGCCGGTGCCGCCGGAGACGATCTGGACGCCGCTCGGACCAACATCCGCGCTGATGGCCGTGCCGCCGGAGACGATCTGGGTGCCGCCGGAGAAGATTTGGGAATTCTCGGATTTTCCCTGCAGCATTACGATTTCCGTGCCACCTTCGTGCACCGTGGCGTTCGTGGCGGTGGCGCCGCTGGCAACTTCCAGAATGTTGCAGCCATGCTCGTGCGTTACGACGTCGTAGTGGTCGCGTGTAAGGTTAATGATCCGGTGGGTACCGCCTGCGGTAAAGACTTCCTGCAAATTCTCGGGAAGAGCCGCCCCGCCGTGCTCCTCCAGGATGCCGCCGGAGTTGACTTTGGTGCCGTCGCCCACAACGCTGCCCTCTTTCGCGATCAGAAGCCCTCCCGCGGACACAGTGGTCCGCTTCACGGCGCCCCCGGCTTCGACAATCTGCGTGCCGCCGCAAACGCCGGTCTTGAGGCCGAGGCCGCCCTGCGAGATAATCTGGGTGCCGCCTTTCAGGCTCGTGACCGTGCCGGTGCCCCCTGCCGAGGCGATCTGTGTGCCGCCGTTCATGGTCGTGGCCTCGCCGAAGGCTCCCGATGAAATGACCTGCGTACCGCCGTTCATGGTCTCGATGGTGCCCGTCGGAGTGGTTTTACCCGTATAGTGGTCATGGGCTATAAGGATCTGGGTGCCGCCGTTCATAGTCCCGATGGAGGTCACGCCTCCCGCCGACGAGACGATCTGCACGCCGTTCTGCATGGTCCCGATCTGGGCAATCGTAATCTCTCCCTGCATTGGGTCCCAGGGCAGGATAAGCTGCGTGCCCCCCGACATGGTATCGACATGGGCGGCGCCGCCGGTCGGGATGATCTGTGTGCCGCCCTTCATGATCTCAACCTCGCCTACGTAGCAGTTGCGTGAGGCAATCTGCGAGCCGCCGGACATCCGCTTGATCTTTCCGGTGCCGCCAGACAGGACGAACTGCGTGCCGCCCCACATATCCTGCACGAAGCCGAAGCCCCCCGACGAGATGGTCTGGGTTTGATTGTCATAGAAGGACAGGATATTGTGCGTTTCGCGCTTGGATACGACGCAAGCGGATATCGTCGTATGGGTTGACGAGTAATTGGCCTCGGCGACGTTGACAAACGCGCCGGGGGCGGTGCCGTCTCCGCCCCGCATCACATTCACATAGGGCAGCGCGATTGGAACCGCAGCGTTCAGGAGATTCACGACGGAAATCGCCGCCGCCAGCTTTTTTTCGAGGGATTTCCTGCGGGATTGTTTCATGGGAATATACTTCCTTTCCAACGGGGAGTGTGGCTCCTGTAAAAATACGTTTAGCCCCGTGGATTTACGGGGCTATTTCTGTATCAAAACGTCTGCATCATCATCGTGGCAAACTGGAAGATGCCTATCGCGCCCACGGCGAGGCCCGCGTACCAGAACCAGATCTGCTTGACGAGGCCGGCCAGGGAGACCATCAGGATTGCGATCTGCAGGAAGGTCAGCGCGCCGGCGAAGCCCTTGTTCAGCGCCAGCGATTTGTCCCGGGTTTCTTCGGCGGCCCGGGCGTCCGCCATGATTTCCTTTTCCTCGGCCTTGTAGCGGTCCACGGTCTCCTGATACTTCTTCATGACCTTTTCCTTCTCCGCGGGATCGAGGGCGCCGTTCAATCTCATCTGATCCAGCTGCACCTTATAGGTGTTTTCCTTCAGGCTCTTTGACTGGTAGTAAGCCCAGCCGTTGGAAGCGGCGTTCTGCGCGAGGATCGCTTTGCTGCTGAATGCGCCCGCTTTCAGGGAGGAGAAGGTCGCGCATATCGCGAGCACCAGCGCCGAAAGTGCGATCAGCTGCGTCACGCGTTTGGAAAATTCCTTCTCCTTCTTCTCCTCGGTCTCCGTGGTCGTTTCTTCTTTCTTGTTTTCGTCTGCCATTTTCATTCACCTCATAATTTTTATTTGTTGTTTTTAGTTGCTTTCACAGATTTTCCGTCTCCTCGCGCAGGCGCTCGCCCAGTTCGTCGTAGAGCGCCAGGAGTGCTTCGTGGGTTTCCCGGATCTCCGCGAGGCTCTTTTCTTTTTCCGCCGCGTCCGCAGCGTCCGCGAGGAGAATCTTGCCCGCCGCTTCCGACTTCTTTGCGGCTTCCGAGAGCCGTTTGCCGCCGATGGAAAGGGAGGAGGACTTCAGCGCGTGGACGTAAGCCACGTAGTCTTTCCAGTTTTCCGTCCGGTAGGCGTCCTCGATATGCGCCTTTTTCTCGGGGAGCAGTTCGAGGAACTTCGCCGTGAGCTCCCGGTAAAAATCCCTGGAATTTCCACAGTATCGAAGACCCAGGGATTTATCGAGGACCGGCAGCTCGTCCGCCGGTTCCTCCGGGGTGATCGGCGCCGCGTCGGTGCTTTCTGCGGGCGGCGTTTCCGTTTCTTCCACGGGATGCACCTTTTCCTTCGGCAGGAACCGCATCAGCGTCCATTCCAGCGTCTCGCCGTCCAGCGGCTTCGCCAGATAGTCGTCAAAGCCTTCCGCCAGGAAATGCTCCCGCATCCCCGCGATGGCGTCCGCCGTCAGGATCAGGAATGGGACGCCTTCCGCGTTCGGCAGTTCCTTCGCGGCGTGGAGGGTCTCGACGCCGTCTTTGCCGGGCATCCGATGGTCGAGCAGCACCGCGTCGTATCGGTTGGCCGCGAGAAGATCCAGGGCGGCCTGACCGTTGGTCACGGCGTCGATCTTGATTTCCGTCTTTTTCAGCAGCCCTTCGACGACCATGATGTTCATCTCATTGTCGTCGGCCACGAGGATTCTCGCTTCCGGCGCGGTGAACGCGGCGTGATAGGCCGGGGCGTTCCCGCTGTTCGACAGCCGTGCCATGAAGTCGCCGATGGGTTCGTCGCCGTCGATTTTCTGCGACAGGGTGGCTGTGAAAACAGAGCCGACGCCGTAGGTGCTTTTAAAGACGACGTCGCCGCCCATCAGGTTCGCGAGCCGCTTGGTGATGGAGAGCCCCAGCCCCGTGCCCTCGATGCTGCGGTTTCGCACGCTGTCCAGCCGCTCGAAGTTCTTGAACAGTTTGTCCTTGTCCTCCTCGCGGATGCCGATGCCCGTATCCCGCACGACGAACCGCAGGACGACGGACTCTGTCTCTTCGTCCCGTTTGCCGGAGACGTGGAAATTCACGCTGCCCGTTTCCGTGTATTTTGCGGCGTTGGTCAGCAGGTTCACGACAATCTGCTGGACTCGGGTCATGTCGCCGAACAGCGCGTTGGGAAGCGTCTCGTCCACCTCGATACCGAAGGACAGTCCTTTGCCCTCGGCCCGTGGCTTCGCCATGTTCACGGCGTTTCTCAAGAGATCCGAAAGGTAGTAGTCGGTCTCCACGATCTCGATCTTGCCGGATTCGATCTTGGAGAAGTCCAGCACGTCGTTGATCAGGTCGAGGAGCGTCTGCCCCGCGGCACGGATGTTTTTCGCATAGCCGGCAACGACGGGGTCTTTCCCTTCCCGCAGGATCATCTCGTTCATGCCAAGGACGGCGTTGATAGGCGTGCGGATTTCGTGGCTCATGTTGGCAAGGAACGCGCCCTTCGCCCGGTTGGCGCTGTCCGCGATTTCCTTTTCCCGGCGCAGCGCGTCGCTTTGCATCGCCTTTCGCCGAACATGGGCCAGGTACAGACCGGCCGTGAGGAAGATCAGGAACAGCATGCCGATGGAGCGAAGCGTCCGCTCGTAGATCAGCGCGATGTCTCCGGCCATCGTCGACCACGGGATGAAGCCGGCCACGGTACAGTTCGTTTCCGGCAGGTCCGAGACGAACAGGAAATACGACTGACCGTCGTGATTGACATACGTAGCCGCCGAGCGCCGCGTCCCCAGCTGCTCGCGGATGGAATTGAAGGCGTCCTGGATCCCGGGATCGGCAAAGAACGCTTTTGCGTGCTCGTCATAATGCCGGTAGGGGATGATGAGTTGCCCTGATTTGCTCTGCAGCAGGAGACGAATGGAAGGATGGTAATTGGTCAGGCTGAAGTGCTCCGGCAGCACGGCGTCGCTGTACAGGCGGTACAGCACGGCGCGGATGTTGTTGCCGTTCCGGATGGGGACGGCGAAAAGCAGTCCTTTTCCCTGGCAGTAATCGACCACATTTTGACCGCGGAAGGAATGGGGAAGGCTCAAAAAATTCCAGCGGGAGATATATTCCCCAGACAGGGCTTTTCCTTCCACCGAGAGGATGCCGACAGAGGTGCCGTGCTCCGGATTCTGAAGCTCCGCGAGGATTCGCGCTTCCTCCGGCGTGCCGAGGGAGGAGGAGAGGAGCCCCGCAGCCAGTGCGAGGGCTTGGAATTCCTGCCCGAAGCGTTCTTCCGCCATGATGGAAAGATCCGCCGCCTGCCGCGCAACCGTCTTTTCCAACGTGTGGTTCAGCAACAGCTGCGTCCTGTGCCCGGCCCATAAGGTCAGGATGATAAGGATGGCGGCGAGGGCCGTGATTTTCATGATGAGATTGGCGGATTGCGTGTTCTTATTCAAGGACGCTCACCCCGCTTATCAGCCAGTCTATGGAATCCAGCAGCGCGTCGTCGCTGATGGTCTCTCCTTCTTTGCAGCGAAGGACGCCCTTGTTGTCGACGAGCGGGCCGATGAAAATGAGTTGATGGCCGTTCAGCGCCCGCCGGAGGTAATAGAGATGGCCGCGCATGCCTTCCGTGATTTCCGCAGACAGCTCGTCCAGGAGCACGGCTTCACGGTCAATACCGATCCAGTGGTTCTTCATCGCGTTCAGCTCGCCCTTCAGATAGCGGCGGAGGATGTCGTCGTAGTAGATATCCCAACGGCAGCGCACAGAGGCGATCCCGTGGGTAAGCCCTTCGGGGATCGGAGCGTTGTAAGCGATGAAGTCCACGCCCAGACGGTCCGCCGTTTCAGCGACCGCCGCGTCGTCCTGATGGTAAGTCATGATGTCCGCGCCCGCTTCGCGGATCAGGCGTTCCGTGAGCACGGTTTCCTTTTCCTCGTCTTCCCAGTTGTTCGTCCACGCGACGACGACCCGCGCCTGGGGATTCATGCGCTGCGCGCCGAGCAGGAACGCGTTGATGCCCCGCCGCACTTCGGAATTGGGGAAGGCGGCGACGTAGCCGATGACGTTCGTTTTCGTCCGCATCGCTGCCAGGGCGCCCGCAAGATAGCGGGCCTGATACAGGCGGGGGAAATAGGCGGTCATATTCGTGGCGTATGCCTTTGCCGAGGTCGCTGCGAAGGAGATTTCCGGATATTCGTCCGCCAGCTCTTTGACTTCATCGGGATAATCGAAGCTCGCGAGGACGATCAGCTTGCAGCCTTTCGCCGCCAGTTCTTTCACTGCCTTCGTGCATGAGCCGGTGCCTTCCGGCACATGATCGCGCACCAAAAGCTCCGCACCGTGCGACTCGCAAGCGGTACGGAGTCCCTGATAGTGCGAGGCGTTCCAGCCCGCTTCGTTGACGTCGCCGAGGATGATAAACCCGACCTTCAGCGGCGGCTCCTCCGGCGCGGCGCTGAAACGGAACAATCCTGCCAGGAAAAGGAGAACGAGCAGGACGAGAACGAAAAATGGCCGTTTGGACGAGGCAGGATTTCCTGCCCCCAGCAGGTTCAGCAAGCGGGTTCACCTCTTTTTTGTTATTGCAATCGCTTTTTCTTTTTCATCTATTGTAGCACAAACGGCGGCAAAGGAAACACCTCATCCACCGCCTACGGCGGTCCCCCTCCCCTTTCAGGGGAGGTAGGCAGAGTCACCTCTTTCTCTTGCCTCCCCTGAAAGGGGAGGTGGCAGAGTCACC
>CAMVIO010000069.1 GCA_947167555.1 uncultured Selenomonadales bacterium | reverse complement strand
ATTCGTTGACCTGATCGGGCAGGAAATACATGTTGTCCCGTTTGAGGAAACGGTCGTCGATGCCTTTGTAGAAGGCGGACGCGTCGATGGGGACGGGAAGCCCCTGCATGATGTGATAGGCCACCATGCGGTCGAAAAGGAGGAAGGCTTGGCGCTCCGGAATTATGTCGAGCTTTCCGTTTTTGTTTGCGTCGACGACCACGGGGAGGTTGGAGAGGTGCTGGCGGACGAATGCCCATGCGGTTTCTTCGGTGCCAGCGTTTTGAGCAAATTCGCGTAATAAACTATTTTTAGGTTTATACGCTGAAATAACAAGGTCTTGCTTCACAGCATTATTATCATTTACTTGCTTATAACTTCCTTGTTGTTTATCCAAGATTCTAATATCTGCAACAATAAACCCTGCAACTTGTATGGCCTGTTGGATTGCATTCCAAACTGCATTTTTCGAATTATGAAATTCAATAGTCATCCAGCGATTTGGTTTTAATACACGAAAAAATTCTTTGAATCATGATGTCATAAGTGATTGATAGTCAAACTATCTTTTTTGTTGGCTCTTATTCATGATACCTTCTTGTTTATTATTTGTTTGATTTTTAATCCAAGATTCCCAAATAAAACTCAATTCAGAATACATGAGATTATCTCCAAAAGGTGGATCTGAAAATATATAATCAATAGAATTATTCGGTATTAACAAATTTGTTGCAGAACATACTGAAATAATATTATCATTGCTTTTTGCGCCTTTGAATGCGTCTGCAAATTTTTTAATTTTACCTTTATAGGCAATAAATGGATTTGATTCACAAACCAACGAAGAAATATACAACGTTCCACTTAATGGATTATACGGGAATGTAACCTTAGGTCTATAGCGGTTAAGTTTGCTAATATTTAATAATTGACTGGTAAACCAAATTTTTAACAGTGGATTGTTCTCATTTTCTATCAATTCATTCATCTTTGCTAAAAATGCGAGAGTTCTTTTATAAAAAAAATGATGCACACGAGTTATTCCACTGTGATACCCAGATCGCCAACTATCGCCCCATTTTTCTCCCAAGTGCATCATAAGGTCAGTTGGATACCATTCTTCGATTTGCATTGCATCAATCTTCTTGATAATAGCCATGTCAGAAAGAGATGGTTGTTTCTTATAATGATGTCCATCTTTACAATAATCAATAACAACAGGAACTTGCCTTATAGCTGTAACTACTTCATCCATTGTATTATCATAATACGAATATATTGCACGATTACAGTCACTTTTTTTTAGCTTTGCACCACATTTTCTACATGAAAATACATTAGCAACTTTTCCC
Source organism: uncultured Selenomonadales bacterium (assembly GCA_947167555.1). Taxonomy (GTDB): domain Bacteria; phylum Bacillota; class Negativicutes; order Selenomonadales; family Selenomonadaceae; genus RUG12372. Next base: position 7,427 of record CAMVIO010000069.1, on the reverse strand, counting down.
GAATCTTCAAAGAAAGCTACATTATAGAAAACTAATTCCGAACTACAATGAGGACAGATTAAGACATCAGACCAAGCAGTATAATTCATTTCAAATTCACTATTGTGCAATGCAGAATTATTGGCAATCCCTTCTGTTTGATACATCCATCCTAATTCTTTCTCACATTCGCCAAGAATTCGATTGGCAGATTCGACAAACCCATCAATATCTCTACAATAACTATAATTATAAGCAATTAAACTCGCAACGGGAGAAATGTCACTAAGAATAGCCTGCCGTGCCCCCCATAAAATAGAGTTTGAATCACATATTTCTTTTGATATATCACCACACTTAGAGGCCGCTACCCCTGTCATCCCTGTTCCACAAAATCCATCAAAAACTAAATCTCCAGGATTAGTGTAATGCAATATATATTTCATGATTGCCTTATACGGAACCTTCGTGTGATATGTATGAGCATTATAAATCGGATCGCTTTTCCCCTCGCTCACATCACTTGCGAACGGCTCCCGGTGATAATCGTCCGTCTCCTCGTCATAGGGCGTCCCATGCTCCTTGATAAAATCCTCGATAAAGGGATTCGGGCAAGCCGTATAATAAGGCGGATCGGACAAAGCGATGATGTCCTCGTCCGTCCCGATGGGAAACCCTTCGATATCGCGAACCTTGTCAATGTCTTCCTTCGTCAGTTTCCGTTTTTCCATGGTCATGCGACCAACACCTTCTCTTTCATAATCGTCTTATAAAAATCGCTTTCCTGATTGATTTCGTTGATTTCAAATACATCCACATTTTTCTTCAGCGTCTCACGCAATTCCTCCGCCAAGGCAAATATCAGTGTCCGCTTGAATTGTTCTCCGCCAAACACCAAAAAATCAAGGTCGCTGTCTGCGTCAGCTTCACCTCGCGCATAAGAACCAAACAGATAAATTTCTTTCACCCGATATTTGTCAGCCAGCGGCTTGACCAAACGGTTGATATTTTCTATCGTGAATATTTGGTTGTCCATTCAAGCACCTCCTCTACATATACATATACATATTCCAATGACTGCTATATTTACTTAGGATGTAATCTAACATATATTCTAATACTGGAACCCACGTTTTAAGAATGAAACATTTGCTTTCTTCATCTTTCTCCATTCCCCCGTTAAATTTCCATGTGTTAAAGTTTCGTAAATGTATATCCAATATTGATCCATATCTTCTGTTTGCAGTCGTTTAGCATCATCCCTAAATTGTTTCCATTTACTTCTATCCTTCGCCTTTTTATAATATAACATCCCAAATAGTCGTGCCAAGCAACTATCCATTGCGATAATTTCATCAGAAGAAATTTTGTTCAAAGATAAATTATATTTCAATGAAAAGTATATTGCATACCATATTCCTTCATAATTACAAGACTTGACAGATTCATCGTAAACAAGATTCACAAAGCATTCTAGCTGTTTTTCCTTTACTCCATAAGGTATGAATATATAAAAATCTAATAATGGCAATAAATACGGATATATTATTGCCAGGTGCATACTTTCGTTTATGCAATACTTTTTCGCATTATCTGTAAGCGGTTGTCTAAATAAGACTTTGATTGCGTATTTCAATATTGCAGCGTTATTGTTATTTTCTTTCATTAAATCTATTGTTAAATCAAAATAGCTTCTCGCTTCTTTATACCCAACTTTTCCATAAGATGCTACCACACTAAATGTATTCATTTTTCTGACCCAATGCTCTACAGCTGCTGTAGGCAAAGAATCAATAGAAACTTTCTTATAATTGAGAAGCATATCAAATGCTCTAAGTTCATTCGCCAAATCAACAAGAAACTTTTGAGCATCCTCTTCGTTTGAAGCATAGCATGTATAGTCGTCGATATTTCTAATATATCTCCATCCTTTATCAAACAAATGTTTATCAATGACTACAAGAATACATTCGGCCAACAAATTAGATGAGTGCGGACCTATCATCAAACCATGCGTTTCTCCATTACGAATTTCCATAGATAATTTATCTAATTCATTATACCAATAATTCCCATTTCGATTTCTCTTGGCTTCATCCTTTCCAACAAATGCCCAACACAACGAATGCGTATAAATACTGGGAAAACAGGTAGAAATATCTGCTTTCACTATATAACGTTTCCCCAATAACAAATCATCGGATGGCGATCCATCTTTTCTCCAGTCATCATAATTCATTTGAAACAGTACATTTGTATTTTTCATTTTCCGAATATGAATTCTGCTTATTTTATGAGTTTCGCCATCTGTATAATCATGAAAATGTTGTTTTATATATTCCCAATTATCTTTTAGATTCATGCAAAGGCGTTGGTAAGCCATCGGATTAGGAATGCTCATCTGGCGAGGAATATTCAGATTCCGCATTGAATCAAACGATACATACTTATACCATCCACCACTAAACGAATTTGGTAAAGACAAACAATATAAAAAGAACTCTTCCGCCGTAAATATAGGTGGTAATTTTTCAGAAAACATCCCATATGCGAGTAACCCTTTATAAAGGTCATCGGGAGTAATTTCATCCATGTATTCAGAATACTTTTTCAAGTAATCACATCCTGCTAATTTACAGAAGAACTTTTAACATATATACTATTTAATCCCTTTATCCTTGCGCTTCACTACGATACGAAGGGTCGACGAATCTTTGCCTTTCGTATATGTCGCAATCAAATCATTCAGATTTGCCTTGAATGTCGCCTCGTCCATCGGGGGAAGCTGTTCCAGTTGCATCAGCAATACATCGGCATCGATAATTACCGGCTGGTAGTTTTTGAGGATGGCCTGAATGCTGTCGACAAAGAATTTGTCCACCTCTTCCGGCAACTTCTTGTCGGCAAGGAAACTATCGATGACTTTCGCTTGTTTTTGTGTCAAGAATTCCCTCTGCTTTAGAACTAACGGATCGGAAATCGCGTTAACAAGCGTATTTTCCCATTCCGCCTGCAAATCTTCCAACTGTTTCTCGATATGCTCCAGCTTGCCATGAACGTTTTCCGCCTTGTCATCGACGCGATAATGGCAATGGGGGCAAACCGGATTGTTCTTGAGTTCCTCCGGTGTCAGTTCATAGCAAACCACGAAAGCCGACAGTTCCGCTTCGATGGCGGAAAGCTTTGGCCCGGACAAAATCTCCACTTCCCGCAGCTTGCGAAGGTTCGACATGACGGTGCTTTCCTGTATGACGCCCTTCTTTTGTGCGTCTTTCAGGCCGAGCCGTTTCTTTTTGTGCAGGTCAAGATAAAAATCGATGTATTTGTCCTTGATTTCGGCAAGCTCCGCAATCACCCGTTCCGCCGCAGTTTCCCCGTTCGTGCCTTTGGCAATGCTGTCCCTATGGGAACGGAATTTCCCTTTAACTGCGGCGATCGCGTCCCGAAGCTTGGCGTCAATCTCTTGGGATTCAACAGCGGACACATACCCGATGAGTTCAGAGCAATGATTCCTGAAAATGATGTATTCGGTAATTTTCCGCAACATGGCGATATGGCCGGACAAATCGTCAAGCTCTTCCATGGAGAGCCTGAAATTGTTCAGCTTGGCCGGCGTATTGAATCGGGAAGAATAGTTGCTGAATTCGTCCTTGACCTTCGCACAGGCGGTTCGCATGGCCTGAAGCAGCCCGCCGTCCACCATGGACTCTCCCCAAAGCTCAAAGCTGCCCGTGATTTTGCTTTCATTTCCGACCGCCAAATTGCAAAGCTCCAACGCTTTCTGCAAAAGCGTCTCCACGGCCTTGTCCCTTCCGTTGGGGTTGTCCAGCATCGCGGGATTCAAGTCCATGATATCAAAGAGCTTTTTGAGTTCGGCCATGGACATCTCCGCCGGACGGGAAAGATATTTGAATTCATAAAGGTCGCTTGGGCTGATTTTAGGCAGCTTGTCCAAAGTGTCCACCGTAACGGTTTCCCCGTTGTTCAGCGTCATGACCGCAGCTCCGCTGTAGACCATCGCTAGGAAGATAATGGGCGTAAACATATAGGGGATATGGAATTTCTTGTCCGTGCGCCAATCGCCAATCTGCTCGTCGAAAAGGTCGGAGTAATTCAACACGCCCTGCGGCGGAAGCTTTTTTACTAAGCCGATATAATAGGACGCATACAGGGAACCTTCCGGGTGGATTTTGTCGCCATCCAGCAAACAAAAGCTTTGCAGCATTTGCGTTGATTGCTGTGATTTCCTGCCCGCAAAATGTGCGTAAGCGGCCCTTGTCAGTTCAATCATGTTTTTCCGCGTGACCTTCAGCTTCATCCTTGGAAAGTCTTTGTACTTTTCGTCAAAATACGCGTCCAAACAGAGCGACGCCGCCAAATCGAAGGTGTCTCCGAATGTATCATCAGGGCGGTGCTGGCCTTTCACCACATCAATCAGACGCTTCTTGTCTTTTTTGTATACGACGTCAAAACACGTATTCCTGTTCTTTCCAAGATAATCACTCAGCTTTTTCTTATGAATTTTGGCTTTGTTGCCATAGGCGTCCTTGTCCTTCCCGTCGCTTTCCTGCGCCAACAGGCTGGCCGCGGCATAGAAAAACAGGCTGTCGTTGAACTCAGCGTCCGGCTTGAAATAGAAGTACACCTCGTCAGGCAGGTTGTTGGCAGCACCTTTCTTTCTTCCATAGGGCGGCATGATATGGATGTAGAAGTCCCGCTCCGGCTGTGCCGTACTTCTTTCTCCCGGCAGCCCCATGAAAAGGTAGCCATCACGGTAGATATTGTGCGAAGTCCAGTTGAGATCGTGCTCATAAATCTCAAAGCCTGTAACGTATTGTTTCTTTTCCCACTCCAACGCGCCGTAAACCAACTGATAGAAATAGCGGTTCCGGTCATCGTCCGTCAGGAGCGAAGCCCGTTGCTTGATTTTCTCGTCATAGTCCACGGTCTTGTCCACGTCGATATAGTATTGGTTATTGGCGTCGTTGTAGATGATGAACTGCCCCGAAACGGTAGACATGATGTCTTTCAAAGTGGCTTTCACAATCCCGAGCAAGAAGTCCGCGTCCTGCTCTGGCATCGGCAGATGGAGACAAAGGCTATCTTTCAAATTTTCGGCGGTCAGGCCAATCGGCACATCCAAGCTTTCGGTGGTAAGGCGATGTACGCTCAGAGCATAAATAATCTTCAAAGCCAGCGGCTTGTATGCAGCCTTGGGAAACGAATGGTCAATAATGTCTTCCAGTTGGCTGCTGGCATTCACTACGCGACTGATGGTGACGTCACTTTTTAGCAAACCGTTCGATTTAATAGCGGGCCAGTAATCATCAAAAGAGATGATGCCGGGGGCGTCTTCCGGGACATCTTGGTCAAATATGCTCTTTATAGCCTTGGAGATATTTTTTAGGATGTGGCGATTCTCAATCAGGTAAACTTTTGCGAATACGTCGATATAGGACGGATGAATCGGGTAAAGCTCCACAAACTCATCCATCCGGGATGCCATGCCTTCATATAAATGGCTGAATTTTGCCAGATGCTCCCGAATGAACGCTTTTTGCTTCGGAGTCTTTTTGAGGATGCGTTCCGAAACCACAAAGGACGTCGCTTCTTTAGTGATAATGGCCTGTGTGAATCGGTCGCTGACATGCTGGAGCGTACTGGAGACAAAACTAAATCGGGGGTTGTCGAAAAGCGCCTCCTGTATGCCGAGAATAATGCGAATTTTCGATTTGGAGCACATCTCTCCCAAAGCCCGCAGAAATTCCAAGTCTAATACAAGCTCCCGCGTGTCGCGGGACGACAAATAGGAAAGGAATTCATCGACGACAATCAGATAGCCTTTTTCGGGATATTTCTTCCCAAAGGCCTCCATGATGTCACGAATCAACTTTTTGTTGTCCTTGACCTTATTGTAATCTGGGACTTCAAAGGAAATGCCACGCGCATCAAAATCCTCTTTGATGTAATCAACGAGCATTTCCCGCAGGGGCATGGTAGTGCCGCCAATCTCGATCCGCAGGACCTCGAACTTCCCTGCAACGGTTTTCATGCCTTTAGCCAGGTTCTTGTTTTTCAGGAGCTTCAAATTGTCCGCGTCGTGAGCAATGGCCGAGACCACCGACATCAGGTGTGATTTACCGGTGCCGTAGTTGCCGACCACTAACACGCCTTTATTGTTGATGACCTCATCCATTTGCAACTGGTCGATTATGGTATGTTGCAGACTTTCCGCCATCGTATCCGACACAACATACGTTTTTACATAGTTCCGGCTGGCGGCATCGTCATCCGCCGTTTTCAGTTGGATGATATCCTCGATAGGATAAAAGTCAATCAGCTCTCCGTATTTCATTATGGTGGCCCTCCCTTTCGCTATGCAACACAGAGAATGTCGTAATCCTCAATGGCGTATTCTTTGTAGTCTTCATATTGCGCTTCACTGTAAAAAAGCTTCCCGTTTGTATACCTTCCCGGCCAGATTAGGCTGAAAGGCCTTTTCCGATAGGTTGTAGTCAATACACGCAGGACATCGATTTCGTATGTAGGGTTAAACATAACGTCGATGTCTTTTATGACGGCTCCTCTCGGGACATTGCCAATAACCGCTTGGAAGATTTCCGCCAACCGCCTTGATCGGTTACGCGGTTCCACCTTCAACAAGGCCTCAGCCAGCAATTGCCCCACAGATACGGCAGACTCTGTCATATTTGAATCTGCATGCAGGTACACGGTCAAATATTGATTTTTCATGATGTGGGGAATATCCTTTGATCTTTTTACGATTCCCATACACAAGTCCCCTTACAAACAATAGCCCACATTCCAGCCCTTTCCTATCTGCGCAATAACCAATAAAGGCGCAAAAGAGCAACCAAAAGAACAACGCCATGTTCTCTGTCAGCCTCCTTTGCGCCGATTTCATATAAAATACCATAATAATTATAGCATACTATTCCGAAATTTTCCTCACCTTGTTCATCACACGCACAAATTATTCAGTCAATCTTCCCCCACCGCCTGCGGCGGTCTCGCAACAGGCAGTCCGCAGAGCTGACGGACGAGATCTTATAACGTAATGGTTTACGCAAGCGCAATGCCGTAAGACCTCACCCACCGCCTGCGGCGGTCCCCCGTCCGGGGAGTCCACTGGAATCCCGCGCAAAGCGCCCCCAAAGGGGAGGGCTTGGCACTTTAGCAATCATCAATCAGAAGCTCTATATGTTTTCATTCATTTTTCATGTTATGTTCGTTTGTTTCACGTGAAACATTTCTTCGAAAAATCATTTCGTTGCCGGCGATTCCTTTCTAAGCCTTGCGCATCTTTCGTATCCGCCCATCACATACGGCGCATTATGTTTTGGGAATCGTCAGGAAAATTCCGTTGCACGACATAATCGAGTAGGAGGCGGTGATTAGCCGCCGTCCTCTCACACCACCGTGCATAC
>CAMVIO010000068.1 GCA_947167555.1 uncultured Selenomonadales bacterium | reverse complement strand
TGCCCGCCGTCGGAGCCCAAAGCGCCGAACGAATCGAAGCGGAAAGGTTCGGCTCTTTTTCGCGCACCTTGTCGCCGTCCCATATCTCCAAGCCCGGCACTCCGTTCGCTTCGCCGCGCGCCTCCAGATCTTTGATCTGCGCTTCTTCCGCCTCCGTCGTCGCACAGACGAGAGAGCCCGTCCATTGAATATCCAAATCCAACTCGTCCTGCAATTCGTGATATAGCCGATTGCCCTCGACGTTCATCTTCGCCTTCATACTGCCCGTAGGTGCGTCAAACCCCGCGTGCAGGATCGCGCTGTTCGCTTTCGTCGTTCCCGCCGCGATGTCCGGTTCCTTCTCCACCAGCACGCAGGACAAATCGAACCGCGCCAGCGCCGCCAAAACCGCCGTCCCCGTAATGCCACCGCCAATCACAACCACGTCCGCCTGTCTCTCCATATCGCTCCCCCCTCGGTATTGAATACTGTATATTATTTCTTCATCGCGACAAAATTTCCTGCCTTCATCGCAAAATAAAAACCGCCGCACGACAATCATCATGCAACGGTTCTCCTATTCTCACTCCGCCGTCCCGTAGTATTTCTCCACTTTGAACGCAGGACGGTAAGCTTCTTTTGCTTTTCTGAGCCCCGGCATCCCCATGTCTTCCTCTCGGTTGATATACGGATACGGAGCCGCCGCATCGGAGGCGGCGAAGGCTTGGTTGATGGCGGCGAAAGCTCCCTCCGCCGCGAACGCGCCTACGGCTTTCTCAAAATGCACGTCGATAGCCTGCTTCGAAATGGCGGACGCCATCGTCATGGCGGCGGGCATCCCCTCGGCGTAGAGGACACCGCCGAAAAGGCCAAGTTCATCCCAATGTTCAGCGCCTTTTCGGATGTGCGCCAGCTCGCTCATATCCGCATCGACGCCTTCCTCCTCCTTCTCTGCAAACCACTGCTCCGCCACAACCAGCGCGTCAGCGATGTTTTCCTTCGTGATCGGTTGATACGACGCATCAGGATAAAGACGCCAAAAACGGTTGACGAGATTCTTTTTCGCATGAAGCTTCTTGCCGGAAAGCTGCGCGAGACTTTCCCGCTTGTATATATAGTCGCCGTCACCGTCCCGGGAGGACCAGCGAATATTGCAAAGCCCGTCGAAAATTTTCGTCTGCCTCTCGTCAAACGCGCAGAAGGAAAGCGGAACGTTTCGCCGCTCCGCATCGCGTCTCAATACGGACAACACTTGCGCGCCGTCGAAATCGCAGGCGGAAAGCGGCGCACCGTAGCCCCTGCAATTATCGGCATTTCCCTGAAAATATCGAAACAATATCCCGTCCTGCACGGCGACCTCCGTACGAAACATATCGCAAAGCAGGAACAGGTTTACGGGCGACGTGTCGCTGCCTAGTGTCTGCGCCCCGTGAAACAAAACGGGAAGCGCGGTATCCGGTGACTTCCATTCCAACATGAAAAAACCTCAATTTCTTTCTAAATATTATATTCCGTCTTTTTCCGGTGCGAAACGCACGACGATCTCCGTTCCCTGTTCCACGACCGTATACGGCGCTACGTCCTGGCTAACAGCCGTTCCCTTTCCCTCGGCGCGCATCTTGAGACCCGCGCTCTGGATTCGCGCCTGGGCCGCCGCCGCGTCAAGGCCAACCACCTCCGGCACAGTGGCGTGCGCTGCCGTCTGTGGCGCCGCCGCAGCCGCCACCTCCGGCTTTTTCTCTTCAAAAGGATTGCTGGACGGCTCAACGTTCAGATAACGGAAGAGCTGCTGGAATATTTTCGCCGCCACAGGCGCGGCAATCTGCCCTCCGTAATAATTTCCTCCCGACGGTTCGTCGATAATGACCAGAAGAGTGACCTCCGGATCGTCGACAGGCGCAAAGCCGCAAAACGAAGCGATATAACAGCCTTCCTTGTACCCGACGCCCTCCGTGTTAATTTTCTGCGCCGTACCGGTCTTGCCGCCGATGCGGTAGCCCTTGACCTGCGCCTTTCCGCCGCCGCCCGTGGCCACGACCTGTTCCAGAAGCCCGATCAAAGTCTTGTCCGTCTCCGAGCTGATGGCGCGCCGCACCTCGCGGGGCGTTGTTTCCTCATAGACGGAGCCGTCCTCATTATAAACCGCTTTCACAATGTACGGCTTCATCAGGATGCCGTCGTTGGCAATCGCCGACATCGCCGTGACAAGCTGCAACGGCGTCACCGCAATGCTCTGGCCGATGGACATCGTCGCTATGTCCGAATCGTAGACCTCCTGCTCAGCCGGGTCGAACAACAACCCCGCTTCCTCGCCCGGCAGCTCAATCCCCGTCACTTCCCCGAAGCCGAAGCGCCTGGCGTATTTATTCAGCCGATCCGCGCCGAGATCAAGACCGATCAGCGCAAAGCAAGTATTGATAGACTGTTTCATGACGTCCGTGAACGTCACTGTGCCGAAGCTGCCGCCGCTCCAATTCTCGATGCGCTTCTCGCTGACAATCAAATACCCCGGGTCCATGAACCAATCATTGGGCGAGACCATCCCTTCCTCCAGGGCCGCCGCCGCAACGATGGACTTGAACGTGGAGCCCGGCTCATAAATGCTCGACACCGCGCGATTTTTCCAGACCTCCATCGGATAGTCCTCAAAATGGTTCGGGTTGTACGAAGGCCGTGACGCCATCGCGAGAATCTCTCCCGTCTTCGGCTTCATCACCAACGCCGTCACAGAAAGCGGCTGCGTTTCCGCCAACGCCTCCTCCAGCACTTCCTCGACCATGAACTGCACATTCGCGTCAATCGTGAGCTGGACGGTCTTGCATTGGTTCTGCTTCGGCACGCGCCGCGAAACCGACCCGAGGATCGGGCGGTCACTGACATTGTCCGTCTGCACGAAGGTCTCCGCTACAACGCCTTTGATCAAATCGTCATACGCCTGCTCGATACCATCGAGCCCGACGTCGTCCGTTCCGACGAAACCGAGGATATTTGCCGCCAGATCCTCGTTCGGATAGTGCCGCTTCGGCTCATCCTCAAAACCGATACAATTGTATCCCTCCGAACGGATGAGTTCCTGCACCGCTTTGACTTCGTCCGTCGTCAGGAAACGCTTCACAACGATGTACCCGCCGCCCTGCTCGATATCATGACGCACCTTTTCCTGCGTCACCCCGATCAACGGCGCGAGCTTCGCCGCCACCTCATCTTCTTTTCCTTTTGGCACATTGCTGGGGTCGATAAACACTCGCTTCATCATCAGGCTGACTGCCATTTCTCGCCCATTGCGATCGAGAATCGCGCCGCGCGGAGACTGCATCCGTTTCTCCTCGCCCGTCTCGTACCGCACCTGCGCCGCCAGTTCCTCGCCCCGCACGAGCTGTATCCACGCATAGCGCAAGATCAGGACAAAAAAAATCAACCATATAAAAAGCAGCGCTTTGCTGATATTGACCGCGATGCGTTTCTGCTCGCGCCGCCCCAGCGCAGCTCTTTCTTTCGAATCCAGCTTGAATCGTTTCATAGCCCTTCCCTATCGTCTAAAAACGGATTATAATGAAGTTATGAATATCGGGAAGTGATTTCCCGTTTTCGTCAGACAATCTATTATACCATTATTGAAAGGCGGCGTAAAATCATGGACGCCATTGACCGAAAAATTCTTCATAAGCTTCAGGAAAACGCGCGCGCCACGCTGTCCGATCTCAGCGGCGAAGCAGCGCTCTCCATCCCCGCTGTCAGCGAACGGCTGAAAAAACTCGAAGCGTCCGGCGTAATCCGTCAGTACACGACCATCCTCGATCCCGCCATGCTGAACAAGCACTTGATGGCGCTGATGTTCCTGCGCTTCGACAGCCCGAAGCACGGCGACCGATTCTCCGATTTCGTCCGCAACGAACCGGAGATCAAGGAATGCTACTACATCACCGGAGATTTCGATTACTCGCTGAAAATCGTCACGGAAAACACCGGCACGCTGGAAAAACTCCTGACCCGCATCAAGGACGTTCCCGGCGTCGTCAAAACGCAAACCATCGTAATCCTGTCCACGATCACGGATCGGCCTTCGATCTTGCCGGAATAATATGCTGAAAAAGCCCGCTTTTCAAGCGGGCTTTTTGTCTGTATTCTTTTTCTATCTGCTCCTGAGCCATTGGCTGATCTTGTAGAAAACTTTCTCGATTGGCGGCTCACGCTCGATGACTACGGAGCCGGTGCAGAAGCTGCCCGCCGTGATGGGGCGATGCTTGCCGACTACCGAGGTCCAGAGGTAGCCCGACTCGGAGCTTGCGTCCTTCACGAGGTCGAACTTCACTTCCACCGCCGCGCCGCCGCCCTGGTTAAGGACGTACTGGGCAAGCTGGGCGTTGCCCAATCCCTTTCGCACGCCTTCGGCGGAAATCGGATACTGCGAAACGCTCTTGACAACTCCAATCAGACTGCCCGTCTGGGTGACGTCCACGCCGTTCGGCGCGAGCTGGATCGTCATGCCAGGCTCCACGCGCTTACCTTTGTCGACGGGAATATAGAATACGCCGGTCAGATCGCCTCGGTTCTGGGTCAGGCGCACAGAGCAGACTGGGCTTCCTGCCTGCAGGAGCTCTCCTTCCGCCGCCATGACCTCGTCCACGATACCGTCATAGTCGGAATAAATATCCTCCCGGGCCGCCTGCTGATGGCGCTTCGCATCGTATTCGTAGACGCGCCCCTGCACGTCCCTGTCGTTCGTCGCCAATTCCGCGCCATACTGCGCCATGCGTGTATCCGCCGACTGCTCCGGCTGTTCCATATGGGCGATAAGCTGTCCCTTGTGGACATGGTCGCCGGTCTGGACATACATGTGGGTGATTTTCCCGGCCGCCGTATGGGTGATGTTCACGACGCCCGCCGAATCCAAGATCAGACCTCTGCCGTCGGCCTTTTCCGTGAAGGAGCCATAGAACGACCAAAGCACGATGGCGAAGCAAAGGACCGCGATGGAAACCAACCCCATCCAGCCCACAGGGCCGGTGATGCGAATCATGGTATCGAGCTTTTCCGGCGAGCGCATTTTGTCGAGGGCGGCACGGTTGAAAATCTGATCGTTGTTCATTTGCCCGCGCCCCCTTCCGTTTCGCCCACGCCTGTATCATCCAGGATAATCTCGGCATGGGCGCCGTCGGTAAGGCCCTCCATTCCGCTGGTCACGACAATCTCATCGGCGGCAAGGCCGGACAACACTTCGATATAGGAGCCGTCGCTCGTTCCGGTCCGCACGGCGCGATGCTCGATGGTGCCGTCATCCCTGACGACAAAGACTGACGTGTTCGTGCTGTCGGCCATCGCAGCCAAAGGCACGGCCAGCGCGTCGTGGCTCCGCTTCGACTGGAAGCTGACGCCTCCGTATGTCTGCGGTTCCAAAAGCCCCGAACGGTTATCCACCTGCCAGAGGACGTTACGTAGGGCGGCCTCCTCGGAGAGCGGCGGAGTAATCTGGGTGATGGTAGCGGTAAAAGTCTGGCGGTCGCCGAGATTGCCCGCCGCGTAATCGGTGCCGTAGACTTTCTTGAAGTCCTTTCTCTGCAAGACGAGTTCCGCCTCCTGCCCCACCGTCAGATGGCGGGCGTCCTCGTCCCCGACCGGGCTGGTGAAATAGAGAAAACGGAAATCGCCGACGAGGGCCACGGACGCGCCGCTCTGCACATAGGCGCCCTGTTGGCGATAGAGCACCAGCACTTTACCGTCAATCGGGGCAACGACATGCTGCCGCGATTCCTTCACGCCAAGCTGAGCCGCTTTCGCCTCTGCCACGGCAAGGGTCGACTGCGCCGAATGGTAAGCGGCCTCCGCCTCGTCAAACTGCTGGGCGGACGCGGCGTCATGGGCTTTCAGTATCTGGTATCGGCTGTAGTTGTTCTCCGCACGTTTCAGTTCCGCCTGAGCCTTCAGGATATTCGACTCCGCCTCTTGCCTCTGGAGCGGAATATCCTCGTTCTCCAAGACAAAGATGGTATCGCCCCGCCGCACGAAGGTTCCCTTCGGCGCGCGGCATTCCACAATCCGGCCATCGACCAGCGCCACGGCGTCCGCCATGTCGTTGGAAAACAAGTTGATCGTGTTCACCGAAATGCGCGGGCTGAGGCGGCGTACGGCGGCCTTCGCGCCGTGCAGCGTCAACCGACGCTCTTCCATGCGCCGCGTAATCTGGTATTCGCCACGCTCGTTAAGCCACGCGCCATAAAAAATCGCGCTCAACGAAATCACCAGCACGATGGCAAGCCCGATCATGAAATATCGTCTCATTGCTTTTTCTCCCTAACAATATCGTTTTATATTTTATCACTTCAGAGAAAGCAACGCAAAACTTTTCCTTGTTCGTCGCATGATTGTGGCTTAGTTTTTCGGGAATCGCATGATCCGCAAAAAATCCGGACCCCGCTGCACGATGGGCTACGGAAATGTATTAGATGCCGTATGGGAAAGAACATGTTATAATCATGGCATCTAGCAATCGTGAATGAAAAGGGATGTTTGATATGAAGACTGTCACGGACTTGCTGCAAGGGAAAGACAAGCCATGAAATTTACAACGAAATCCAAAATCCGCGACGTCATAAACGATCCTGCCTTTGGCGGCTGCGGAAGACTTCTTTTCCCTGTACAGCGAAATTATATGCAGGGCGCGTCGCTGGAAACGATGAAGCTCTCATGGTATACCAATATTTGCCCCGAAGACACCGTAGCCGTAGTCAATCATCTTTGGGCACAGGCTTCCGCAGGAGAAACCATCTTCTATGACATCTACACCGAAGAGGAAAAACTGTCCGATCCGACAAAGCGTGACACGGGGCTTTTTCTTTTTCGTGGAAAATCCGGCGGAAAAGTCGCCATCCTGAACGCGGGCGGCGGCTTTCGTTATGTCGGGGCGATGCATGACAGTTTCCCCCACGCGTTGGCGCTCTCCAAAAAAGGGATTCACGCCTTCGCCCTGATTTACCGACCCGGCGGCGAAACAAGCTGCCAGGATTTGGCACGGGCGATTTCCTTTGTCCACGAGAATGCGCCCGCATGGCAAGCGGACGTCAACGGATATTCCCTTTGGGGCGGCTCCGCAGGCGCAAGAACAGCGGCTATTCTGGGGGCTTTAGGAACGGCGCGTTTCGGCGAGAAAAACTGTCCAAAGCCGGCCGCCGTCATCATGCAATACACAGGCTTTACCGACATTTACGGAAGCGAACCGCCCACATATAGCTGTGCCGGAGCCAATGACGGCCCCGGCCTTCGTCGAGCAATGAAAACGCGGACGGAATCCATCCGCCAGACCGGGACGGACGCTGAATTCGAGGTATTCGACAATCTGGCTCACGGTTTCGGATTGGGAACAGGCACCGCTGCCGAGGGCTGGATCGACCGGGCGGTACAGTTCTGGGAACGGCAAACCTTTCGTATACAAAATTTTTCAGAAACCGTGCAAAAAAGATTTACCAATCCTATGCTCAAATGATATAATAGCTATAAGCTTAGAAGTATATGCCCAAATTTTATGACAAGGAGAGGATAATGTATGTGGAAGAAACTGATGAGCGCCATCCTGATCGCGGCTCTCGCCGTGATGACCGCAGCCTGCGGAGGCGGTGGAAATTCCGGCGGCTCCGGAGCGCCGAAGAAAGAGACGAAGCTGGACCGCAGCAAGGAATTTGTCACGGTATTGACCGGCCCGACCAGCGGAATTTATTTCCCGATCGGCGGCGCGTTCTCGAAGGTCATCGGCGAGATGGGCTACAAGACCTCGGCGACGGCGACGGGCGCCACGGGCGAAAACATCAACGCAATCCTGACCGGAAAAGGCGAGCTCGCGATTGCGATGTCCGACTCCGTGATCCAGGCCGTGGAAGGTTTCGGCGCGTATGAGGGCAAGCCGAAAGCCACGGATCTTCGCGCGATGATGGGTCTCTGGCCAAACGTGGTGCAGATCGTCACGACGGAAGACTCCGGCATCAAGACCTTTGCCGACATCAAAGGCAAGCGCGTCGGCGTAGGCGCCCCGAACTCCGGCGTCGAGCTGAACGCCCGCATGATTTTCGAGGCCAACGGCATGACCTATGAGGACGCCAAGGTGGACTACCTTTCTTACGGCGAAGCCATCGACCAGATGAAGAACGGCCAGTGCGACGTGGCGTTCGTCACCTCCGGCCTCGGCAACGCGACCATCAAGGAGCTGGGCACGACGAAGAAGATCGTGTTCGTCCCGGTGGACGGCGAAGCGCTGAAGAAGCTGACGGCGAAGTACCCGTTCTATGTCGAGTGGAAGATTCCGAAAGAAACGTACGGTACGGACGCCGACACAACGACGGCGGCGGTCATGAACATCATGCTCGTCTCGAAGAACCTTTCCGACGACGTGGTCTACGACCTCCTCGGCGGCATTTATTCCGACAAAGGGCTGGAGACTATCGGCGCTTCCCACGCGACGGCGAAACGCGAGATCAAGCTGGACACGGCGCTCCGCGGCATCACCGGCACCAGCGTGAAGCTGCATCCGGGCGCGGAGAAGTTCTACAAGGAAAAAGGCATCCTGAAATAACGCGCGCATGAAAAAAAAGACGGCTGTCGCGCTTTGCGCGGCCGTCGTCCTCTTTGCGGCGCTGTGGGCGCTGAACGAGCTTTCGGCACAAACCGTGCTTCGGATTTACGACTACGAGACAAAAGAAATCTATGTAGAAGTTCCGGCCAAAGAAGGCGATCAGCTTTTCTTTGGCTGGATTCATTCATGGGAGAAAATTCCGTGGCACGAGTATTACCACATCGACGCGAA
>CAMVIO010000067.1 GCA_947167555.1 uncultured Selenomonadales bacterium | reverse complement strand
ATTCCGTCGCGTAATTCGTAAAATAGTTCTGTATCAATACCACCGGCGTGCCGCGGTCTCCGCTGCCGCTGGTCAGGTCGCAGAGGCTGCCCAGTAGGTCCGTGAGCTGCCGCGGCGTCGTGCCCTGGGAAGTCATGTTTCCGACAAGGTTGGAATCCTTTGCCTTGATCTTCTCCTTCATGGCCTCCGCCAACGCCTGACCGCTCAAATCCTTCAGGTCGTTGTCCGCGAAGTACTTCATCTTCAATTCGTTCGGAGTGCCTTTGAGCCCCTCCGTATAAGCCGGGGACACCACCGGATCCGCCAGCTCCCAGATGCCGCCGACGGGATCCTTGAAGCCGCCGTCGCCGTAGATCATGACCTCCAGCTTTTTGCCCGTGGCCTTTGCCAGCTCCTGCTGCAGCCGGTCCACGAAGCTCTGGCAATCCCGCGGGAACAGCTTGACCTTTTCCTCCGTCGCCTTGTTCGCGCCCAAAAGGCCGTATTTTTCGTTGTATCCGCTGCCGTCCACCGAGGCAGTCATGATATCGTCCAGGCTGAAGACGCGCTCCGCGCCGCCCGCTTTCAGGATTCGCTTCGTACGCTTCCTTGTGTGGATATCGCAATTGATCACGTTCTTCGTGTACTTCAAAATGTAACAGGGGTCGTTGGAGAACACGATCTCGATATTCTTCCCCAGGCTCTTGTAGTATTCGATATAATCCACTCCGGTAAACGGATGCACGGTGTCAAAGCCGAACACGTCGCGGAAGCCTTTCTCGTCGAAGCTGTCCGAATACGGATTGACTTTCTTCCCGTCCATTTCGTCCACGCTGATCAGATGGTTCCCCACCTCGTCCGACGGATAGGAAAGCTGCACATAGAGCTTCTTGCAGGACATACTGAGCGCCCGCAGCATAATCGCGAAACGGTTCCGGGAGAGGATTGGGAACACGATACCCATATCCTCGCCGCCGAGTTTTTTCCTGACGTCGTCGGCGATCTGCTGAACGGTCGCGTAGTTTCCCTGCGTCCGGGCGACCACAGCCTCCGTGACGCCGAGAACGTCCCGGTCCTGCAATTCAAATCCTTCTTCCCTGGAAGCTTTGATCAAGCCGTCCCGGATCAGGGAAACGAGATCGTCGCCTTCCTTGAAGATTGGCATGATGATTCCTCTGGAGGTTACTCCTGTGTACCGCATACTTTCTTCCCTTGCTTTCTTTTAGAAATTTGGCTTGGAATTTATTCCTTCGTTTCCATGAATTGGCAACAGAAAAAATCTTTGTCCACCGGGCAGCTGTTTTCCTCCCGGCTGATCGTGGCCGACGCCAGCCGCGCGCCGTATCCCGACGCCTCTGCCAGCGTCGCACCGCGGACAAGTCCCATCACGGTTCCGGAAAAGAACGCGTCTCCCGCGCCGGTGGTATCGACGACATGTGTCGGGCAAGGCGGGCAAATCCCGGCGCTTTCCGCGCCCTTCTCATAATAAACCGCGCCCTGCTCTCCCATGGTGACTACCACGGATTGCAAGCCTTCCTTTTCGGCCGCTTCGGGCAGCCAGTCGCGCACCTCCGCCGCCGTACGGCCCAAAATGTCCTTGCCAAAATACTTCGTAGCCTCGATATCATTGCAGATAAAGCATTTCGTCTGCCGGATCAGATCCTTTCGCGCCAAGACCACGCTCAGGTTTCCGACGATGGCATAGACGTCCTTCCCGTACCGCTTCGCAAGTTTGACGGCCGTCTCGGCGACCTGCTCGTTCAGGTCCACTTCCAGCGCGACGGCTTCCGCCTGCTGCACGATCTCTTCCCCGCGGGCCTTTATATGAGCTTCCAGCTGCCTGAAATCGGGCAACTGGGAGATGGAACCGGCCAAGTCCCCCTTCTCGTCGAGGATTGCCAGCCACATGCCGATCCCATGATCCGGCACTTTAACCGCATAGCTAAGGTCGGCGCCGATTTCCTCCAGATGGTGAGTCACTTCCGTGCCGATGGCCGAATCCTCCAGCATCCCGACATAAGCTACGGGCATCCCGACATTCGCGAAATTTTCGACGATATTGCGCCCGACGCCTCCGTGAACGAACTTGACCTCCCCGATGTTGCGCCCCTGGGGATCGTAGGCGTCTCTCGAAAAGCCCTTGATGTCTACAAACGTGGTTCCGATCACAACTGTAGGCTTCATTTTTCTTCACCGTCATTTCCGCTCTGGATAGCTGAAATATGCAAAATTTTCTTTACTGCTTTTCCCGCGGCTAAGTATAGCAAACAGCGCTTCATCCGTCAATGACGAAGGCGAGCTCTTTAAATCCCGAAAAATACGCCCCTTCCGGCGACAACATTTCACTGCCTGATAAAGGGCGTACATCATTGCAATCAGCTTTTGCCTTTATATCATTCGTTCCTCCAGGCATTTCTCGATAGCTTCCTCCATCGCGTATCGTGTCATATCGAGGGACTTTCCCTTCTCCATGATCGCCTGGTAAAAATCGCTCAGTTCTTTTCCCCGCAAAGTTCCCTCACTCCGCGCCTCCGCGTATTTTCGGCACATCTCCAGGAAATCCTTGTCTTCCGCCATATTATCGCCCCCTGAAAAAAACGCCCCCGCCCTGAGGAACCGCTGAACAGGTTCCTCCCTGGCAGGGGCGCGTTTTATTTCCTTATTTCTTTTCCTTTTCCGCCTGGTACTTCGCGATGATCTCCTCTGCGATCCGCTGGGGCATTTCCTCATAATGGGAGAACTCCACCGAGAAATCGCCGCGGCCCTTCGTCTGGGAGCGAAGCTCCGTCGCGTACTTGTAAAGCTCCAGCGCCGGAATCTGCGCCTTGATCTCGCTCATGTCGCGGCCCTTCGACTCCATGCCGAGGATTTTCGCGCGCTTCGTGTTGAGCTGGCCCATCACGTCGCCCATGAAATACTCAGGTGCGGTGATCGTCATGTTGAAGATCGGCTCGAGAAGCGCCGGGCTCGCGTCCATGACGCCCTTCTTCAGCGCGATGGCCGTCGCCGTCTTGAACGCCGCTTCCGACGAGTCTACCGTATGATAGGAGCCGTCATAGAGGTTGACCTTCACGTCGACCACCGGGAATCCGGCGAGAATGCCAGCCGCCAATGTTTCCTCGGTGCCTTTCTCGACTGCCGGGATGTACTGGCGCGGCACGCTGCCGCCGAAAATCGTCTCGGTGAACGCGTTGCCTTCGCCGGCCGGCTGCGGGCTGATCTCCAGCCAGACATGGCCGTACTGGCCGTGGCCGCCGCTCTGTTTCTTGTGCTTACCTTCGACCTTGACGCTCTTGCGGATCGTCTCGCGCAGCGCCACCTTCGGCTCGCGGAAATCGACCTCGGCGCCGTATTTGCGCTGGATGCGTTCCTTCAGGATCTCCAGCTGCACCTCGCCGATGCCGCGCACCAGCGTTTCTTTCGTTTCCTTGTTCTTGACGAGCTGGATGGTCGGATCCTGGTCGCTTTCCTTGCCGATAGCTGAGAATACTTTGTCTTCCTCGCCTTTCTTGACCGGATAGGCTGCGAATACCATCATCGAACCCGGATACGCAGGCGGCTCGAACAGGATCGGCGCCGACTTGTCTGTCAGCGTATCGCCGGTCTTCGTGACAGTCAGCTTCGCCACAACGACGATATCCCCGGCATGAGCCTTCGTCATCGGGATCTGCTGCTTGCCCTGCATCGTGAAGATGCCGGACATGCGCTCATCCGCTTCGCGATTCACATTGTAATAAGTGGCGTCGCCCTTCATGTCGCCGGAAACGACGCGCAGGAACGTCAGCCGCCCGACGAACGGGTCCACGATCGTCTTGAAGACCTGCGCCGCGAACGGACCGTCCGTACCGCGCTCCACCGGATCCTCCGTCTTCGGGTCGGTGGCGATAAACGTCCGATCCTCCGGCGACGGCATCAGCGCGCCTAGGCCTTTCAGCAGTTTTTTCACGCCGATATTCTGGGTCGCCGAGCCGCAGAACACCGGGAAAACCTTCGCGGCCTTCACGCCCGCCGCCAGCGCCTCGCGAATCTCATCCTCCGGGATTTCCTCGCCCTCGAGGAATTTTTCCATCAGCTTGTCGTCGAAATCCGACAGCGCCTCAATGAGCTGCTGGCGCGCTTCCTCGACGGCTTCCTGCATGAACTCAGGGATGTCGGCGACGAGCTCCTCGTCCTCGTGGGTGACGATCTTCATATGCAATGTCAAAAGGTCGGCGACGCCCTGGAAGGTATCTTCCTTACCGATCGGGAGCTGGACCGGGACGATGCCCGACCCGAAGCGCGCGCGAAGCTCGTCCACCGCCCGGTCGAAGTCCGCGTGCTCGCGGTCCATCTTGTTGACGAAAATCGCGCGGGGCAGTCCCAGATCCTCGACAGTCAGCCACGCCTTTTCCGTTCCGGTCTCCATGCCGCTGGGAGCGGAAACGACAATCAGCGCCGAATCCGACGCGCCAAGCGCCGAAATCATCTCTCCGACGAAATCGGGATAGCCCGGCGTGTCGATGAAATTCAGCTTGCAGCCGCGCCACTCGACAGCGGCCAGCGCACTGGAAATGGAGAGCTTCCGCTTGCTTTCCTCCGGCTCATAGTCGAGCGCCGAAGTCCCGTCGTCCACTTTGCCGAAGCGGCGCGCGCCGCCCGCGTTGAAAAGCGCGGCGTCCAAAAGGCTCGTCTTTCCCGTCCGCCCATGGCCGATAACGGCGATATTTCTCAGATCCGCGCTTTGATATTCCTGCATTCCGATCCCTCCTCAGTCTCGAAAACGTCCCGAAAGAGACGAGGCGTTTTCCGCATAGATATAATATTCGTCCTTTTTCAGACATTTCCTTCTTTCCTTCGCAAAAAAATCCCGACGAAAAACATTTTCGTCGGGATTTTCTATAGGAACCACTGATTAAGTCAATTCGTGCATCTGTAGAGGTTTTTTTCGACTGTCTAGGAAAAGCCCTCGAAGGCGTAGCATCGCTACGTCGAGAGGGCTTTGACAACGACAGGCGGAAAAAGGCCCGGCAGAGGCGCGGAGGGACTTATTCAGTGATTCCTAATCCTGTATTATTCCGCTACCCGTTCCAGGCTTGTGAATTTCGTGAAGCGCTTCTCGAAGAACAACGTGATCGTGTCGATGGGGCCGTTTCGGTGCTTGGCGATGATGACGTCCGCTTGGTCCTTTCTTTCGCTGTCTTCATTATAATATTCGTCCCGGTACAGGAACATCACGATGTCCGCGTCCTGCTCCAGCGAGCCGGACTCGCGCAGGTCCGAAAGCATCGGGCGCTTGATGGTCCGCGACTCGACGCTTCGTGAAAGCTGCGAGAGCGCGATGACGGGGACGCCGAGCTCGCGGGCCAGCGCTTTCAGCGAACGGGAAATCTCGGAAATCTCCTGCTGCCGGTTGTCGCCGTTCTTGCTCGACCGGCCCTGCATCAACTGCAGATAGTCGATGACCACGAGGGAGAGCCCATGATCCGATTTGATACGGCGCGCCTTTGCCCGAAGCTCCGCGACGGTAATGCCCGGCGTGTCGTCGATATAGATCGGCGCCTTCGTCAAACGGTCGGACGCGATGATGAGACGCTTCCAATCGTCGTCCGTCAATTCTCCCGCCCGAAGCGCCTGCGAGTCGATGCCGCCCTCGGCGCAGAGCATACGCTGGACGAGCTGCACGTTGGACATTTCCAGCGAGAAGAAAGCCACGGGCTGCTTCAGCTTCACCGCGACATAGGTGGCGATGTTCAGCGTGAACGCCGTCTTGCCCATCGACGGCCGCGCCGCCACAAGAATCAGATCCGAGGCCTGGAAGCCCGAAGTCAGGCGGTCGAGGTCGCGGAAGCCGGAGGCGAGTCCGGTCAGCGCGTTTTTCTCCTGCGAGCGCTTCTCGACTTTTTCAAATACGTCGATGACGAGCTTTCCGATCGGCGTGAAATCGAAGGACGTGCCGCGTCCGGTCACCTTCAGGATTTCCTTTTCCGCCTTCTCCATCAGGTCGCCGATTTCCTCGACGTCCTCGTAGGCTTCGCCCGCGATCTCGGTGGTCGTGTTGATCAGGTTCCGAAGCTGGGCCTTTTCCAGCACGATGCGCGCGTGGTACTTGATATTCGCCGCCGTCGGCACGACATTCGCCAGCGAGGTGACGAATGCGATGCCGCCCGCCTTTTCCAGCTTGTCCGTTTTTTTGAGCTGCTCGGTCACGGTGACGAGGTCGGCGGCCTCGTCGCGCCTGGAGAGTTCGACGATCGCTTCAAAGACGAGCCGATGCGCCTCGCGGTAAAAATCATCGGCGCAAAGCAGCTCTGTCGCCGCGACGATGGCCGATTTCTCCAGCAGCATGGCACCCAGCACAGCCTGTTCCGCCTCGATGTTTTGCGGCGGGATCCGCTCAATCATTGCCATCGTCTTCCCCTCCTTCCTTCCATCCGTCCGCGAAGAGCAGTCGGAAAGCTTCCTCCGCCGTCTCCACCGGATGCACCGAGAGCCCCAAATGGGATTCCGGGATATCCTTCTTGTTTTCCGCGGGAATCACGAGAGTCTTCATGCCCGCCTGTTTCGCACCGTAAGCCTTCTCAAACACGCCGCCCACAGGCCGCACGTTCCCATAGAGCGAGATCTCGCCGGTGACCGCGACGTCCTGCCGCAGCGGCCTTTTCGTCAGGGCGCTGGTAATCGCCGCAAGGATCGCCGTACCCGCCGAAGGGCCGTCGATATTGCCGCCGCCGATCACGTTGATATGCAGGTCAAAATCGGAAAGCTCCAGTCCCGTCATGCGCCGCACGACAGAAGCCGCGTTGAACACGGAATCCTTCGCCATGCTGCCCGCCGTCTCGTTGAACCGGACGACGCCCTTCCCTTTTTCATGCGCGGGAAAAGCCACGGCCTCGATCTCGATCACGGAGCCGAGATAGCCCGAGACGCCGAGCCCGAAAACATGCCCGATTTCCGGCTTTTCCGACGAGCGGTCCTTGACATACTGGTAAAGGCGGCTGACCTGCGCCACCTCGTAAATATCCTCCTTGCCGATCACAACGGGCGCGCCCTCCTCGGAGCGCTCCAGCGCGAAGCTGTAGGCGTCGGCGAGGATATTGATGGCTTTCCGCCCCTCGACGGTATAATCGCTGATCAGCGATGCGACGCCGTCCGCCAGCGCCGCGTCGAGTTTTTTCGCTGCGGTCTCGACGATGCGGACGATATGGGCGGGCGTCAGCGGCTCGAAATATATCTCCGCGCAGCGGGAACGAAGCGCCGGGCTGATATCCCGGGCCTCCCGCGTCGTCGCGCCGATCAACACGAAATCCGCCGGAGCGCCCTCGTCGAACAACTTCTTGATATACGGCGGCACCTTGGGATCGGCGGGGTCATAATAAGTGGACTCGAAAAAGGCGCGCTTGTCCTCCAGCACCTTCAACAGTTTATTCTGGAGCATCACGTCCATCTCGCCGATCTCGTCGATGAAAAGGACGCCGCCGTGGGCGTCGGTGACGAGACCGGGCTTCGGCTCCGGCACGCCGCTGTCGGCAAGGTCGCGCCGCGCGCCCTGATAGATCGGGTCGTGAACCGAGCCGATCAGGGGATTCGTCATATCCCTCGGGTCCCAGCGCAGCGTCGTGCCGTCCGTCTCGACAAAGGGAGCGTCTTCCGCGAAGGGCGACGCCTCGACGCGTTTCGCCTGTTCCAGCACGAGCCGGGCCGCCGTCGTCTTGCCGATGCCGGGAGGCCCGTACAAAAGAAGATGCTGGGGATACGGCGACGAAAGCTTTGCCAGCAGCGAACGAACCGCGCGGGGCTGTCCGACAATCTCGCTCAGATTCTTCGGACGCAAAAGCTCCATCACCGACTGCGTCAGACTTACCTTGTCCAGCTTCTCAAGGTTTTCCCGCCGCGCCTTCGCCTGCGGCGATTCCTTCTGCGGGTTTTCCTCGTCAAGCACCTGCATGCGGATATCCTTGACATAGTCCTGGTGGTTCTCTTCCAGTTTCTCGGCAATCTTTTTCTCGATCTTGTCCTCCAGCGAACGCCGCGCCATCAGATCGGCGATGCGTTCCGAAAGCTCGGTCAAAAGCTTCGGGATCTCCGCATCGGAAGGAATGCTTTCAATTGTCGGGTTTTCGAGAATAATTCGTTCCAACGCAAGAACGCGTTCCCCGCGTAACGGGGAACGCATAAAACGCATGGCGTCCATCTTGCCCGCCTTGATGACGAGCTTGTCCGAGCCGAGGATATCCGCCAGCATCCCGTAGAGCGCGTCGATCTCGCGATCGAGGGGGTGCTCCGGCTCCGCCATATAGCCGTTTCTCTCCTCCGGCTCTTCTTTTCGGCGGAAAAAATTGAACAGGTTACGCATCAACCTATCAGCCTTCCGTTACATGTACCAAAACCTTCGCCGTCGCTTCCGGGTGCAGCTTGATGACGGCCTCGTAATCCCCGATGCCGGAAACCTCCTGTGAAATCGAGATCTTGCGCTTGTCGATCTCGACGCCGTGCTCCTTCTTCAGCGCCTCGGAAACATCCTTGCCCGAGACCGAGCCGAACAGCTTGCCGCCCTCGCCGACCTTGACGGAAACCGTGACCTCCGCCTTCGCCAGCTGCGACGCCAGGAGCTTCGCCTCGTCGGCCTCCTGCGCCTTCCTGTGGGCCTGAGAGTCGGCCTTCTGCTTCGCGAGGTTCACGTTCTGCGCGTTGGCAAGCACAGCCAGCTTCTTCGGAAGCAGGAAATTACGCCCGTACCCCTCCGAAACCTCGATAACCTCGCCCTTCTTACCCGTGCCTTTTACATCCTGCTGCAATATGACTTTCATATCAACCATTCTCCTCTATATACTTTCTTGCGACCTCCACGGCCTTTGCCTCAATC
>CAMVIO010000066.1 GCA_947167555.1 uncultured Selenomonadales bacterium | reverse complement strand
GATTGACTGGGGCACCGCAACTTGGGCAATTTGATGCCTTCATAACATAATCCTCCGTTGCTATAATAGCTTTTCACGATTCCCGCTCCCGCGCGGATGCCTCTTGAATCAGCTTGTTCAGGACTCCCTTTAATCCGCCGTCATCCTTTCGCATCAGGCTTTTCACCCCGCGCAGATTGGAATTGCGGGACGTGCGGCGCAGCTCCTTCACCATGTGACGTTCCTCCAACAACCGTCCGATGTTCCCGTCAGTATACTGCAATCCGCTGCTGTGCATGGCATAGGCTTGTTTTCCGAGTGCCATCGCCGCCAATCCATAATCCTGCGTGATGACGATATCCCCGGCATTGCAGAGATTAACCAGTGCGAAATCCACCGCGTCCGCCCCCGCGCCGATTGTCTTCACTTCACTGTACGTCGACTGCAAGATGTGGTGCGTGTCGCAGAACAGGATAACAGGTACATGCTGCCGCCGCGCGATGGACTCTATTTGTTTTACGGCAGGACAGGAATCCGCATCTACCAGTATCTTCATGCTACATTTCCTCCGTTATTGCCCGTCATCCAGCACCGCCACCGCCGCTTCCAGTGTTGTACCGATAGGCTCGCGGATAACCAATTCCGCCCGCGCGTCCGCCTTCGTCGCGGTCTTGTTGATGAGCACAAGATGGCGGCCTTGGAAATAGTCGATCAGCCCCGCCGCCGGATAGACCACCAGCGACGTGCCGCCTACAATCAGCGTGTCCGCCTCACCTATAGCCCGAACAGCGTTATCCACGACCTTGGAATCCAGGCTTTCCTCGTAAAGCACCACTCCCGGACGGACAATCCCGTCGCAATCCTCGCAGACGGGGATCGGCTTGTTCTTGTCCCGCAGGACGTACTCCACGGGATACACCCTGCCGCATTCGACGCACGGCCAGCGAAGTATGGAGCCGTGCAGCTCATAAACGGTCTTTGACCCCGCCATCTGGTGGAGCCCGTCGATATTCTGCGTGACGACGGCTTTCAGGATGCCCCGCCGTTCCAGTTCCGCCAAAGCCTTGTGCCCCGCGTTGGGCTGGATATTGCGGAATATCCGATGCTCGCGGTAGAACTCGAAGAACGCCTCCGTATGGTTCACGAGGAAACTGTGGGAGGCCATCTCCTCCGGGAGGAACTCCTGATGGAGCCGCTGGCTGTATATGCCGTTCGCGCTGCGGAAGTCCGGGATGCCCGACTCCGTGGACATCCCTGCGCCGCCGAAAAAGACGGCACTTTTGCTGTCCCTCAAAATATCCCGAAGAGCCTCGATGTGATCCATGATGCAAACCTCTTTCATTCGTTACGGCCTACCACACCCTCTTGGCAAACACAAACACACGGTCTATTATGTGTACGAACACATATTCTATATTGTAAGAGGGTGGTGGAAATGAATGACGCGCAACGCGCCTATATCGCAATTGACCTGAAAAGCTATTATGCGAGCGTGGAGTGCGTGGAGCGCGGCCTCGACCCGCTGGACACGAACCTCGTCGTGGCCGACGAGAGCCGCTCCACGGGGACGATCTGCCTCGCCGTCTCGCCGCCCCTCAAGGCGCAGGGCGTACCCGGACGCCCCCGCCTCTTCGAGGTCATCCAAAAGGTCAAGGAAATCAACGGGGGGCGGAAATACCGCGCACCGGGGCGCAGGCTCGCCGGGGAATCCGCGAGCGACGCCGAGCTGAAGTCCAATCCATCCCTTGCCCTCTCGTACATCACCGCCATGCCGCGCATGGGGCTTTACATCCAGTGCAGCACGCGCATCTACCAAGTCTATCTCCGCTTCATCGCGCCGGAGGATATCGTCGTGTACTCCATCGACGAGGTATTTATCGACGCTACCCCCTATCTCGCTACATATCGCATGACGGCGCACGAGCTGGCGATGGAGATGGTGCGGACGGTGCTCTCGGAGACCGGCATCACCGCCACTGCGGGGATCGGCACGAACCTCTACCTCGCCAAGGTCGCTATGGACATTGTAGCAAAGAAAATGCCCGCCGACAAGGACAGCGTCCGAATCGCCGAGCTTGACGAAATCGCCTATCAGCAGAAGCTATGGAGCCACCAGCCGCTGACAGACTTTTGGCGTGTCGGCCCCGGCACGGCAGCGAAGCTCCAAAAGCACATGATGTTCACGATGGGGGACATCGCCCGATGCTCGATAGGGAAAGACACGGACTGGCGGAACGAGAGCCTCCTCTACAAGCTCTTCGGCGTGAACGCGGAGCTTCTGATTGACCATGCGTGGGGCTGGGAGCCATGCACCATTGCGGACATCAAGGCATACAAACCGCAATCGAAGAGCCTCTCCTCGGGGCAAGTCCTCCCCAAGCCGTACCCCTTCGACAAGACGCGGCTGATCGTTTGGGAAATGGCCGACCTCCTGGTGCTCGACCTTGTTGAAAAGGAACTCCTGACTGACCAGATCGTTCTGCATATCGGCTACGACCGCGAGAGCCTGAGAGGCGAGAACGCCTATCTCTACACAGGGGCGCTGTCCGTGGATCATTACGGACGGATGCGGCCGGCATCGTCGCGCGGCTCCATCAACCTCGGCAAGCCGACCTCATCCGCGAAAAAGATATTGCCCGCTGTGCTGGAACTATTCGACCGCATCGCGAACCCCATGCTCCTCGTCCGCCGCGTCAACATCGCCGCAAACCATGTGACAGCGGAGGGTCTGGAGCGGGAAAAGCCGCAGTCGTTCGACCTTTTTGCCGACATGGACGCGCAGGCGGAGGCGATGGAGCGGGAGGAACGCGAGCGCAGCCTCCAAAAAACCATCCTGAAAATCCAGCACAAATACGGAAAGAATGCGCTCCTCAAGGCCAAGAATCTGGAGGAGGACGCAATGACACGGGAACGAAACGCCCAAATTGGGGGGCATCGGGCATGAGAAAATCCTACAACGACATGGTCGGCCTTCCGCACCCCGTATCGCGCCGCCACCCGCCGATGGCAAGAATCAAAAGGGCGGCGCAGTTCGCCGCCTTCGACGCACTCACAGGATTCGGCGCGGCCATAGCGGAAGCGGGACGGGAAACGGAAGAAAAACTGGAATTGAGCGAGGACATGATAGACATGATAAATGCAAGGCTGGCTGTCATCGGACAGCATATCAATGAAGAACCGAGTGTATCGGTCACTTATTTCCTGCCGGACAAGAAAAAGCCCGGAGGCCAGTATGTGACGGTCTCCGGGAATGTGAAGCGACTGGACGGAATAAAATGTGCTATAATCATGGCAGACGGGAAAACAATCCCCATGGAAGATGTGCGTTATTTGGACGGGGATTTGTTCAGGGGATACGAGTAACGGAGGAATAAACATGGCTGACATCGAGAAAACCGCTGAATCGTTGCGCGGGAAGGGCTACGAAGTATCGTGCTTTGCAACGGGGGAAGAGGCCGCCCGATACCTCGACGGGAAAATCGACGGCTATACGGTGGGCTTCGGCGACTCGGAAACGCTCCTCGCTTTGGGGATGTACGACCGCCTCTCCAAGCACAACGATGTCCACGACCCGATGCACCGCCGGGAGGGAAAGGGCTTCTACTCCACCGCGCGTGACTGCCTCACCACCGAGATATTCCTCACCTCCGTGAACGGCATTGCCGAGACCGGGGAGATGGTGAACATCGACGGCACGGGGAACCGCGTGGCGGGCTCCCTTTACGGGCACCGGAAGGTGTACTTCGTTGCCGGGCGGAACAAGATCGCCCCGACGCTGGAGGATGCCGCACACCGCGCGAGGAATATTGCAGCCCCGCTGAACGCCGCACGCCACAGCTACAAAACGCCCTGCGTCGTAAAGCATGACCATTGCTACGACTGCAAAAGCCCGGACAGGATATGCAGCGCGCAGGTCATCTACTGGAAAAAGATGAACCACATGGACATGGAAGTCGTTCTGATTGACGAGGACCTGGGTTTCTGACAGGAGGACGGGTGCATGGTTGTCCATATAGAGTACCGCACAAGGGCAATGGAACTGCCGCTGTTCCGGAAGAAATACCAAGACCGGGAAAAATTCATAGCCTGTTGCCGGGAATGCCCCCATTATGGCGAGCTTTGGTCGTGCCCTCCCCTGCCCTTCGACGCCGATACGTTTCTGGCCTCCTACGCATGGGCAAACCTCCTTTGCGCCCAAATCCGTCTGGACGAGGAAACCATCCGGGCTGCGGACACGGAAGAAAAAATCAAGGCAACAGGATGGGAAATCGTGTCGAAGGCCAAGCTCGACATTGAGGAGCGTATGAAAATTCTCGAAACGCGGATGCCCGGAAGCAGGTCATTGTCCTCCGGGGGCTGCGGGCTTTGCGAAACCTGTGCACGGAAAGAAAACCTGCCCTGCCGCAGGCCGGAGGAAATGCGCTATTCGATGGACGCTTTCGGGCTCGACCTCACCACAATCACGAAGGACGTATTCCATATAGACATCTTGTGGTGCAGGGACAGACTGCCGGAATATTTCACGCTCATCCACGGGCTGCTGGCGAAAGAGCCGGTCCCCGGGACATTATGGGAATCGGCGGGATTATCAAGAAACGTATAACAAAAGGAAACGAGGCAATTTTTTTACAATGAAGACCGTCATCTATTATTTTTCCGCCACGGGCAATTCCCTGTATGTTGCGAGAACATTGCAAGCCGCGCTGGAGGGCGCGGAGCTTCGCTCCATCCCGGAGGCGCTTGCGGAAGGCCGCTTTGACGCAAAGGCCGATGCTGTCGGATTCGTCTTTCCCTTGCATTACATGGGGCTTCCCTTGCAGACGGAGGCGTTCTTGGAACGGCTGGCGATCACGGGCAGTCCCTACATATTCGCCATCGCCACCTGCGGCGTTCCCTATACCGGCACGCCCTTTGTTGACGCAGAGGAAATCCTGTCCCGGAAAGGACAGCAACTGGACGCGACGTGGTATCTCCGGCTGGTCTCGAATTACATCCCCATGCGGGATATTGCCGCCGACTGGCGCATCAAAATCCGGGCATGGCTGGCCGGGCGAAAACTCCGAAACATCGCGGAAGCCATAAGAAAACGTGAATTGCACAGCACATGGCAGCTTTTGCAAAGCCCCTGCCGCCGTATTCATCAAGAATGGAAAGAGCGGCGGCAGCGGATTGACGAGAACTTCCGTTGCGACACGGGAAGATGCACCTCCTGTGGTCTGTGCCAGCGCGTCTGCCCAGCGGAGAACATCCTGCGCCCGGACGGTCATCCTGTATGGCAGCACCGTTGCACGGAATGCCTCGGCTGCCTCCACATCTGTCCCGTCGAAGCCATCGACTACGGCGACAAAACGAAGGGACGCAAACGCTATCGGCACAAGGACATCGCGCCGAAAGACCTGCTGCACAAGCATACATAAGCCAACAAGGAAAACGGAAACAATTCGATTCAATTTGATTTGGAGGAAAGCATCATGGAAACTTGCGAGGCCATCATCACACGCAGGAGCACAAGAAAATACATGGCGGACACGGTTGACACGGAAAAACTGCAAAAAGTCATCGAAGCCGGGCGCTATGCCCCCAGCGGCGGGAACAACCAAACGAATCATTTTCTGGTTATCCAAAGTGCGGAAGTTCTCAATAAGCTCGTCGTGTTGGCAGAAACCGCCTTCGCGAAGATGGAAACGAACGAGAACACCTATCCCAGCCTCCGAAATTCCATCCTCGCATCCAA
This sequence comes from uncultured Selenomonadales bacterium, assembly GCA_947167555.1. Classification (GTDB taxonomy): domain Bacteria; phylum Bacillota; class Negativicutes; order Selenomonadales; family Selenomonadaceae; genus RUG12372. Next base: position 3,381 of record CAMVIO010000066.1, on the reverse strand, counting down.
AAAAGGCGGCTATGTCTTCACATATCGCGCCCCCGTGCTGATTATTGTCGCAAACCGAAAAGACTACGGCAACAACATGGCCGATTCCGTCGCGGCTATCGAGAACATGATGATCGCCGCCAACGCGCTGGACTTGGGGAGCTGCTACATCAACCAGCTGTACTGGCTGAACGAGGAGCCGTCGCTGCTCGCCTATCTGCGATCGCTCGGCCTCAAAGAAAACGAGCGCGTCTATGCGTCGATGGTTCTCGGACGCGCCGCCACAAAGGACGGCCTGCCCGACAGGATACCGCTTGAGCGGAAAGGAAACGAAGCCACCTTCATCTGAGGGAGAAATCGGGGAAGCTGCAGGAGGAAACCCGCATGATCAAAAACGTCATCTTCGACATCGGCAACGTCCTGATGGACTTCCGCTGGGCAGAATATATGCATTCGCTCTTCGGGGACGACACGGGGACAATCGATGCCGTCAACCGGGCGATATGGCGCAGCGGCTCATGGGCATCGATGGATTCGGGCACACCCGAAAACGTAGCAATCGAAGCCGCAGTGCGCTCCGAGCCGGAACACGAAGCGGATATCCGGCGGGCGTTCGCGGAAGCCGGAAAAGCCATGCACAAGTGCGATTACGCCATTCCTTGGATACGCGAAATCAAAGGCATGGGAAAGAATGTGTACTTTCTTTCCAACTATTCGGCGTTCTCCATCGCCGCCAATGGAGCCGTCCTGGATTTTCTTCCCGAGATGGACGGCGGCATCTTCTCGTACAAGGAAAAAATGGTCAAGCCGATGTACGAGATTTACCGTCTCCTCTGCGAACGCTACGGGCTGGAGCCGGGCGAATGCCTCTTCACCGACGATATGCCGGACAATATCAAAGCGGCGCAAGAATGCGGTTTTCGCGCTGTATTGTTCGAGGGGTATGAAAAAACATATCCCGCCATCATGGATGCCGTCAACGAACCTGATTGACAAGAAAGGATCATTATGTGCGGGAGATACAGCGCAAACGAAAAAGTGAACGATTGGCTCACGATCCGATGCCGGTGCAAAGCCGATGGCATTTTGCGCGTCGGCGACATCCGTCCGGGCGAGCGCACACCCGTCATCATCGCGGGACATCCGACGCCGCTTGCAGTGCCGATGACATGGGGCATACAGGGAAACGGCAGCCTCATCATCAACGCGCGAAAAGAAACAATATGGGAAAAGCCGTCCTTCCGGCACTTGATTCAAAACAGGCGGTGCCTGTTACCCGCTTCCTGCTTCTACGAATGGGACAGCGAAAAACATAAGGCCACACTGTCCGGCAAGGATGACGAAATGCTTTTCTTGGCTGGCGTTTACCAAGCTGAGCCGGAAGGCGGACGGTTCGTCATCATCACTGCTCCTGCCGACGAAACCGTGCGACCGATTCACGACAGGATGCCCGTGCGGATTCCTGAGTCACTGATTTCAGCTTGGCTGTCCGACGCAGATAGTGCAAAGGAGCTTCTGGACTCGGCAACAGTTCCCCTTCGTCGGGAGCAGGCCGTGGAGCAAATGAGTTTATGGGAATAAAAAGTGATTCGGACAAAGTCTCCCAGCCGAAGCACCCCAAAGACGCTTGGCTTTTTATAAAAAGATTGGAGGTTGAGAAAATGGAGATCAAGGCAATCATGCTCGATGCGAAGGACAATGTGGCAACACTCACGGAACCTGCGCGTCAAGGCGACACGGTGCGCTGCATCGGCGGCACGGGAGAAACGCTTGTCAGCGGCGCGGAAATTCCCATCTGGCACAAAATCGCATTGAAACCTCTTGAAAAGGGAACCTCCGTCATCAAGTACGGTGAATCCATCGGGGAACTGACGGAGAATGTGGAAAAAGGCGATTGGGTGTCCCACCTAAACCTCAAAAGCGTTCCAAGGGACTATGCCAGTGAATATGTAAGCGTGAAATAAGAAAGGCGGGAGCAATATGCAATTCATGGGATACAAACGCAGCGAAGGCCGAGCGGGCATCCGCAATCACGTACTGATCCTCCCCACCTGTGCCTGCGGCAGCGAATCCTCGCGCATCGTAGCCAGCCAAGTCCGCGGTGCGGTCAATATCGTGTTCAACACCGGCTGTTCCGACGTCGCCGCAAATACGGCCATGTCGCAGAAAATCCTCACGGGCTTCGCCTGCAATCCGAACGTCTACGGCGTCGTCATCATCGGGCTTGGCTGCGAGACTGTTCCCCACAAGGTACTTCGGGAAAAAATCGAGGCCATGACGAAAAAGCCCGTTGTCTCCTTCGGCATCCAAGAGGAAGGCGGCACACTGAAAACCATCGAGAACGCAACACGCGCCGCCCGTATCATGGCAGCGGAGGCGGGTATGCAGCAGAAGGAGCCCTGCGACATCTCGGAATTACTACTTGGCATCGAGTGCGGCGGCAGCGACACCACATCGGGCATCGCGTCCAATCCCGCCGTGGGCAATCTCAGCGACCGCCTCGTTGACCTTGGGGCCTCCACCATCATGAGCGAGTCCATCGAGTGGATCGGTGGTGAGCACGTACTTGCACGCCGGGCGGCGACACCGGAAATACACAACCAGATCATCAAAGTCTGCGAGGACTACGAGAAACATCTCCTTGCTGCTGGGCAAGACTGCCGCGCAGGTCAGCCCACTCCGGGCAACAAGGACGGCGGTCTTTCCACCATCGACGAGAAGAGCCTCGGCTGCATTTTCAAGGGCGGTACGCGCCCCATCGTCGAGGTATTGGAGCAAGCGGAGCGTCCGACAAAACAGGGCGCGATCATCATGGACACGGCAGGCTATGACATCTCCTCCGTTACTTCGATGGTGGCCGCAGGATGCAATGCCGTAATTTTCACTACGGGGCGTGGAACGCCCACAGGAAACGCCATCGTTCCTGTGCTGAAAGTAACAGCCAACGAGCATACCTACCAATGGATGGAGGACAATATGGATGTCGACCTCTCTGCCATTATCCGTGGAGAGATGACAATCCCCGAAAGCGGCGAGATGTTGCTTGACGAGATGGAAAAGATTCTGAACGGAAAGCTGACAAAAGCGGAAGCCTATGGATTCTCCGACATTGCCGTCGATCACGTTTGCCGCTTTGTATAACTGCTTCCCTCATGTAAATAAAAGAAGTTGGCGCGGGAATTCTCTGCCAACTTCTTTTTTTCGGCACATTTTCTAATTTGTTTTTCGATCAAGCATGTCAATTACACTATCCAACGATAACCTTGCTATCGTTACATTATTTGCACACCCCCTGCTTCCTTTATGCTACTTCGAGGACATTTTCGCTCTGATTTTCTTCTCCCCATAAATTAAATGACCGCCCGAGAGGGCGGTTTTTCTGTGCTTTCGCGGTATCGTTAC
>CAMVIO010000065.1 GCA_947167555.1 uncultured Selenomonadales bacterium | reverse complement strand
ACTATATCGATCTCGTTCCCATATTGAAAAATCTGTATATCGAGCCGCAAGAATTTTTGCGGGAAATCACGGAGGTACGGATCTGTCATGGATAATTTGGCCGCAATCGCCGACTGTGCGGATATGATTGTAAACGGCTATGCTTTCACCAAAGAGGCTGACGTTATTCGTGTGCTGAACTTGGAAGCGCCGCATAATGCCGCCGTGCTGTCCGAGACAGGCGACGTGATTGAAACGAACATGAACGATATTGAACTTGCATTGATTGGGAACTACTACATGCGCAACCGCAAATTTCTCCTTTCGCCTTCGGAGGAAGCGACGTATGCCTAAATATTATGCGTTCAAGGTGTGCGGCTATTATCTCTATTTCACGTCGCACTGCATTGTGGAAGCGATGCACGTCCACGCCAGCAACAGGAAGCTGACGGAGGCAGCCTCGGCATAATTCTTCGTCATGGGCAACGGCGATACGCGTCTCGAAAACCGGGGCATGTTGAATGAAATGGAAATCCGCGCCATACGGGCGTTCATCAAGGAAAATTATCTCGATATGTACAGAAAATGGGCATCAAAGAGCGACAAAGGATTTTATGGAGAATGAATTGCAAACAACGAAGGGGCATGGCAGTTTTGCCATGCCCCTTCGTTATGCGTACACTTCAAACTTTGCAAACATACTCCTTGCAGCTTGCCGTGGCAGGCTTTTTCGCGCCGCACTTCTTGCACACGTTCATCGCCTTGTCGTCGTATTCCCAAAAGCCGCCGACGGTGTTCTTCGGGGCGATGGCCGCGTTCGTCGGGTCGTACCAATGCTGGCAGAACGCGCAAAGGCGCGAGTTTGTCTTGACGTTGAAGGTTCTCTTCATGGGGGTTTCGCCTCCTATTGCCGTTATCGTTACAAACGGCGGTTTACCACCCAGCTATGCGGCCCGTTCCCCGCTTTTTTTGAGCAATGCCCCGGCTCCGGCCTGCCCCTGCTTTTGGGTGACATTACCTTTTTCCCGCAGTATCGGCACATATATTCAATCATCTTTGACGGCGGCGGTGTACCTGTGCTTTTCTTGTCTCCGCTCCATCTGCGGTTTACCACCCAACTATGCGGTTTGCCCGGCCGTCTTGAACAATGTCCGGGATCGGGACGCCCGCGGCTTGTCCACATCATTGTTTTCTGTCCGCAATATCGGCAAATATATTCAATGTTGTCCGACATTTATACCCCCCCTTTGCAAATCTGTTTTTCCGTTACCAATCAAAGAAGCTCGCTACCATATTCTTTATCTCGTTCGCAACGCTCTTTACGGTAGCAACAATGCCTTTCGCTACGTCCTTTGCCACTGTTGCAACAGCGGTTACGCCCTCATGCAGTTTTTCCTGTATCTTTTGTGGGCTGATACTCCCCAGTACCTTTGTCACCGCCATGCTGACAGGTATTCCCACGACAGGAATTGCCTTGAAAATTTGCGCACCGAAACCGTGATGAATGAGATTCGCCACGACAGAGATTGTCGTCCGTTTCATGCGTTCCAATCCTTCGGAGATGCTGATGTCGCCCTTGGCGACGCGACCGATGCACTTTGCGCCCTCTACGCCCCAACAGGCGAGATCGACAATGCCCTGCACGGGAAATAATGCAGAAATGTACGGGATATGCACCTTTTGCGAAACGACGGTCAAGGCTCCTGCGGCGGCTATTTTCAGCCCACGGTCAAGCTCCGAGGGCGGCTCTGCGTCATAATATTCCGGCGGAATCATATCGGGCGTAATCGGCACGTCGGGCGTCAGCGCGTCGGTGGGCATAGACAGCCCGTTCGCGCTCGCAAGGTGCGCCTGTTGGTCTATTCCCTCTGCGACGGCTGAAATCGTGTACTTGTTCCACTCCGTCCCGCTGGACGGCATTTCTTCCGCCGCTTCCTCGGGAAGCTCTATCGTTGCGGTTGGCGATTCCAGCGCCCGCGCCATCGTCGCGTTGCCTTCGGCAAGCCCTTCATGCACCTTTTCGAGATAATTGCCGTATTCCTGCAAGTCCCGTCCGTGTGCGTCCCCCATCAACCGCCCGCGCAGCCAGTCCTCCGTCGTACCGCCTTGCGCGCAAGCCTGACGCAACGATTCCAGCCGCCCGTCGAAATCCGAAACGCCGTCGATAATCTGCTGCCCGATCTCCGTCGCATTGCCCGCCGAGTTTTCCGGCAAACGTGCCGCAAGCTCATTGCTTATCCATGTCAGATGATCCGTTTGGGAATCCTTGGCAAGAAACGACGTTGCAAAATCCTTGACCGTCGCGCCAATCAGATTCACCGTCTCTTGATTGATTCCTGCGATTTGCATCATAGCCACCCTTTACCGCTCTGAGGCGGGCGTGAAATTCTTTTCCCGGTACTGCTTGCCCATCTCCTCGATGGCTTCTTTCATCGTTTCGGAAATGGGGCTGGTATGGGAAATGACCTGCAAAATCTCGTCCGTCGTCAATTCCTCCTTCTTCGAGACGAAAGCCGCTTCGATGCTCTCCCGCACCACGCCCTCGATATCCGCGCCGCAATAGCCTTTCGTTCTCTCCACGAGGCTTTGCAGACGGTCGTTTTTGATTTTTTGCCATCCGTCTTTTCCGCGCCGTTTCTTGATATGAATCTCGAAAATCTTTTCACGTTCGCCTTCATTTGGGAAATCCACATAGAAAATCTCGTCGAAGCGCCCCTTGCGCAAAAGCTCCGGCGGCAATACGTCGATCTTGTTTGCCGTCGCCACCACAAAAGCAAGGCTGTCCTTTTCCTGCATCCACGTCAGGAAATTGCCAAAAAGCCGCGTCGTGACCTCCGACCCGCCGCCCTTCACCCCCGCGAACGCTTTTTCCAGTTCGTCAATCCAAAGCACGCAGGGCGAGCTGGCCTCCGTCAGCTGGATGGCGCGGCGCATATTGCCCTCGGACTCGCCGACGTATTTCCCCATGAGCCGCCCCATATCCATGCGCAAAAGCGGCATCCCGAACATCTTGGCCGCCGCCTTTGCCGTCAATGACTTGCCGCATCCCGGCATCCCCGCAATCAAGACGCCTTTCGGAATATCCACGCCGAACGCTTGCGCCTTTGTGATATTCTGAAAGACTTGCGCCTTTCGCTGTAGCCAATCCTTCAGATTTTCCAGCCCGCCGATGTCCTCCATGCGCTCCTTGACCTGTACCATCTCCAAAATACCGGACTTCTTTATCATCTGCTGCTTTTGGCTGCGGACAAGGTCGAGGTCACCCGCGTCAATCACGCCGTCGTTTGTTATCGCCAGCGAAAGGATTTGCTCGATCTCTGTCCGGCTCAGCCCTTTCAGGTTCATGGCGAGCTGGTCGAGGAGGTCTTTCTGCGGCACGTCCACGCCCTGCTCCTCGGCAAAGGCGACAATCATCCGGCTGATTTCCGCCGCCGTCAAATCATCCGGCACGATAATCGTCAGGTAGCGGCCAAGCTCCTTCGGGATATTGCCGAGCGGCGCCACCAAAACGGCCGTGCAGTCCTCCAACTCCCCGCTGTTGATGCGTTGCGCCAGTTCCCGAAGCCGGGCGATGGTTTCCGGTGCTTCGATGAAGAAGTGGATATCCTCGATAATCAGGACACGGTTCGCCAGCCCCTTCGGGTCGCCGAGAAGCGCGTCCAGCGCCTTCGTCAGTTCCAGCTTGGCGAAGGAATTGTCCGCATAGTCGCGCATCCCACGCTGCCCCCAGCGAATGACGCCCCGCCCGAAACGCTTCGCGATGTCCATCACGTCGGATTCGATTTGGTCATATTCCATCGTGTCGATGTAGAGGATGGGGAATTGGGCATCCATGTAGCTTTCGATGGTTTTGATGAAGGATTCCATTGAATACTCCTTTCAAGTTAAAGAAGCAAACACTCATGTGAGACAAAATCTTTCAGTTACAACGATAGTTCACTTTTTGCTAAAATGCTCCTTTAATTTCATTAGAATATACTTATTTTTCTTATTTCTTTTCATGGAGTAACAAATAGTTACATTCTCCTTATGTAGACCATTTTTATCTGGAATCCATTGTTCGTCTGAATGAATTTTTAGGCTATATATTTCTAACCCTTCATTTACGCTCAAACAATGTTCATCTGTATTGATTGTCCCTTGGTATGGAATCACAATTTGCGTACCGAAAGAATCCATACTGTAAAATGCTTTCGTAGTGAATCCCCATCCAGCAGAGTAATCCTCCATAATCATCCAATAGGTTATGGCTTCCCCTGTTGAAATGTCAATTCCATGAAAAATCTTATCTATGGCTTCCTTAAGCTCTTTTTCGCTCAGTTCTTTTTCCATAGGCTCTCCCGTACTTTTTGATATTACTTCCCAATTCTTCTCATTGTCTGCCATTTCCATAACCTCCCTATAAAGTCAAGTCGCCTATAGCTCTATAATTAATCATTATTCTCTTAACGCCCAATCTGCCCAATAAGAGGCCGTTATATCCCCTGTATCCTTTGCTTTCTTGCACCACTCTTTTGCTTTCCCCTTATCTTGCGCTACCCCTTTTCCACTGGAATACAGCATGGCAAGGTAAGCCATTCCCTCCGCACAACCGACATTTGCAGATTTTTGATACCATTTAAAAGCTTCTTCATAATCTTGTGATACAGCTCTACCATATTCATACAATACGCCAATATCCTTCATCGCATCCCCGTTCCCTGCATCTGCCGCTTTTTTGTACCACTCCAACGCTTTGCTGTAATCTTGCGAAACGTCGATGCCATTAAAATAATGAAAACCACGCCAATAGTACTTCTTGCCAAGATCTGCCCTCCCCTCATCGCAGCCAGCATCCGCCGATTTTTGAAACCATTTTATTGCTTCCTCTTCATCTTTGGTGACTCCTTTGCCGTCCACGTACATATGGCCAATTTTGTCCATCGCTTCCCCGTTTCCTGCATTCGCCGCTTTCTTGTACCACTCTATTGCTTTAGTATAATCTTTCACCACTCCTTTGCCGCTTCGATACATATCACCTAAAGAAAGCATCGAAATATCATTACCCGACTCGGCGGCTTTTTGAAACCATTCGATGGATTTACGAAAATTTTGCTCGATACCTTCCCCATCACGATAACTTTCAGCGAGAAACCTCATCCCCAAATTGTTTCCTGCATCTGCCGATTTTTGGAACCATTTATTCGCTGTTACATAGTCTTCTTCGACGCCGTTTCCTCCCCAATAAAGCAAACCGAGATTTAACATTCCTTCGTCACAACCAGCATCGGCCGACTTGTGAAACCATTTTGCTGCTTCTTCATAATTTTGAGATACCCCTTTGCCCTCATAATACATTTCACCAATTAGGTTCATGGCCTCCGCATTTCCTGCCTCAGCGGCCTTTTGAAGCCATCGCCGCGCTTCGCCATAATCCCCCGCATCATAAGCAGCATTTCCCCTTTGTGTCCATATAGTCGGAGTACTCATCTCCGCGATTTTTTGGTAATCCTCATCAAATTGCACATTCGTAAAACGAATATGCCGCTCTGCAAAGTCAATACACGTTTCGCTGACAATCACCGCTTCCGCCTTTCCTATCCCGATGTAATGCTTATTCTGCACATTCAGCGGAATCATAAAACGCCCGTTGCAAAGATATACCTCCGGCTCGTTGTCAAATGCCAATCGTCGCAAGTCCTTCTCGTCGAACGCCACGCGGTCGATTTTTGCCAAAAGCTCCGGATCGGACGTTATTTGCCGTAAGCGGCTCAATCGCTCGTGGTCGGCCATAAGCGCGGTAGCGTTGATGGCGTCCGCTGTCGATTGATGATTTTCATAAGCGACGCCAAGAATTTCACAAAGTTTTTTCGCGAGCTCCGCGTCTTCCGTAGAGAGGCGTTCCACCGCGTCGGCTTCCGTGTCGAGGTGGCGATGCCGTAGCCACATCAAAAGCCTTCCGTTCATAAAATAAGCGACGACTTTTTCCAAGTCGAAATGTGCCCGCAAGTCCTCGATTGTCCTTGCCGATTCCCCGTCTTTTAGCTCCAGCGCGAATTTGATTACCTTTGCCATGCAGAGGCCCCCTTATATAGAATATGTAACCTATAAAACGCCGATCAATGCCGGAATCGAACTTAACATTAACAAAGCGGCACGCCGCTTCTATTTCCCTGTTCGCCCCAAAAGCTCGTCCACGCTGCACCCGAAGATTTCCGCGAGGGCGACGAGGTGCGCGGCTTGGGGGAGGCTCTTTCCGCTTTCCCATTTCGCCACGGCGGAGCGCTCCACGCCGACGCGGTTGGCGAGTTCCGCTTGGCTCATGCCGCATTTTTTTCGATATTCTTTGATTTTTTCCATCCTGCCTCCGTCGGCACAATATGGTGAAATTAAAATCACTATATTGTGGATAATTATATACTGCTTATTGCTTTCAGTCAAATTTCAGAATGCCGAAAAATCACGGGCTCCCTTGTGATTTCATTTCACATATAATAGTGCAAGAGGTGTTGCCTATGAATCTCACCGCTTGCCGTCTGCGGGAGCTGCGCGAGAAGCGCCATGTTTCGCAGCAAAAGGTCGCGGATTATCTCGGCATTTCGCGCACGGCTTACAATAAATACGAGAGCGGCGTGATCCGGCCGACGCGAAAGCTGGAGCGGCTCGCCGCATTGTTCGGCGTGAGCGTCGATTACATCTTGGGACGGGCGGAGGAAATCCCCGAAGGGAGCGCCGCCGATCCGTATCTTCGTGAGCAGTGGAAGAAGTATCTGCTCCTTTCCGACGCCGGGCGCGAGATGGTGGACGTGATGCTGGATGCCGTCTATGCGCGCGAACGCGACGCGGATACGCCATGAAGCATCTCTTCCATAAGTATAAAAAATTCCCCGCGGGTTTTGTTTACCCGCGGGGTAAATTTTGGAAATTTTTTTGTAAAAGCTAAAAATCGGTAATGCCAAGGATTTCAATTTGCTCGAAGACAAATTCGTTTATCGCGCGGCCTTTTTCATCCGATGTCATGGCTTTCGGCAATGTTTTTTGAAAGGCTTCCGTCCTCTCTCCCAGCTCAATGCGGCGCATATCGTCCAGTACGTCGCGTTTTGCGTCGGCCTCTTCCTTCGGGGAGAGGCTTTTCTTTTCGATGATACCAAATTCCAATTCTTTTCGGGCGTTCCACCTGCGCCATTTTTCCGGGTTGTCCGCAAAGAGCGCGAGGAATGCCTCCGCTTCCTCGTCGGGGGTGCGCGTTGTTTGCGGCTCGCTTGGCGCTTGTCTTGTTTCCGTTTCTTGCGGGGCGATAGGCGCTTCCGTTTCTTGCGGCGCGGGGGCTTCTTCGTCAGGTTCCGCTGGTTCCGGCACGGCGACGGGGAAAGCCGTTTCTTCTTTTTGCGTTGGCGTTACGCTTTCGGTAGGAATGGCCGCCGGTTCGTCCGGCGTCGGCTGCGGATTCTTGGTCGGCGCGGGCAAGAAATAGAGCGCGGCCCCGACGAGAATTGCCAGCGTGACAAAGCAGCCGTTTTTTGCTTTTGCCCAGCGGCGGCGCATAAGGATGGCGCGTTTCAGTTCCGCCGCCGAGGCATAGCGGCGGTTCGGGTCGAGCTCCGTGCATTTCGCGAGGATGGGCGAGAGCCAGCCGCTGTAGCCCGCGCCCAAGAGCGCGCGGAAGGTGACGCCGAGGGCGTAGAGGTCGCTCCGCGCGTCGGTCTGCCCGTAGCCGAATTGTTCCGGCGGCGCGTAGCCCTTCGTCCCCAAAAGCGCGGTATCTTCCGCCTGTTCTTCTTTCACGGTTCGGGCGGCGTCGAAGTCGATGAGCCGGATTTCGCCGCTTTCCGTAAGGATCAGGTTCGACGGCTTGATGTCGCGGTGGACGACGCCGAGGCCGTGCAGGACGATCAGCCCCTCCGCGATTTGCAGGAGCAGGTTTGCCGCTTCGGATTCCGGCAGGAACCGTTCTTGTTCGAGGCGCGCCGACAGCGGCTCTCCCTGCACATAGTCCTCGACCACGACGGTTTCCGCTTCATCCTCCGCGCAATAAAGAATTTCCGGCCAGAGCGGGTGAGGCGGGCGGCTGGCGAGCAGCGCGTAGGGAAGACCGGCAGCGCAGATGCGTTTCCAGACGACCAAGCGGCCTTTCGGCAAAAGCGCAAGCCAGACTTCGCCGCGCGCGGTTTGCCGCAGGCAGCGCAGTTTTTCAAGCTGCGCGAGAAAATATGCGTGCACATCGGCCTCCATAAATCGAAATCACCTTGCTTTCTTCGCCCGTTCGTATTATGCTTGCAGTATAAACGAAAAAGGAGTGTGCCGCAACTATGCCGGAGAAGGATACCAAAAGCATGGAGCATGAGCTTTCCGCCGCCGGGGATTTTGACGAGTTTTGGGCGGAGAACGGAGAGAATTTTCGGGAGCGGACGCTGGCGGAGCATTTGCGGGTGCTGCTTGCGGAGAAGGGACTGTCGCAGGCGGAGGTGATTCGGCGGTCGCGCCTGGAGCAAAGGTACGCGGATCATATCTTCGCGGGGCGAAAGAAGCGTCCGTCCCGTGAAAAGGTACTGTCGTTGGCGCTTGCGATGGAGCTTTCGCCGCAGGAGACGCAATATCTTCTTGGCTACGCCGGAGCGGGGCGGCTCTATGTGCGGAACCCGTGGGACAGCGTGCTTTGGTATGCGCTGGAGCGCCGGATGACGGTGATGGAAGCGAACGCTTTGCTGGAAAAGCTCTCGAAGACGCCGCTTTTGGGGCGCGTGGAATAAAGGAAACGCCGAATAAGTCCCTTCGGCCCATGCCGAGTCTTTTTCCGCCTGTCGTCGTCAATCCTCTCTCGACGTAGCGATGCTACACCTTCGAGAGGCTTTCCTAGACAGACGAAAAAATCCTTCGACATGGCCTCGAATTGACTTAATCGTCGTTTCCTAAAGGGAAGGTTGGGGAATTGGTTATGGGACAAAAACGAATCGGGCTGTTTTTTGCGTTGCTGTTGGCGGCGCTCGTTGTGCTTGGGTGCGGTAGCGGGACGGCGCAAACAGGCGCGTCGGCGTTCGTGCCGAGGATGACGCCGGAGGAGCGGGCGGAGGCGATTCTATCGCGCATGACGCTTGCCGAAAAAATCGGGCAGATGGTAATGATCGGCGTCCACGGCACGGAGCTGAACGACGACA
>CAMVIO010000064.1 GCA_947167555.1 uncultured Selenomonadales bacterium | reverse complement strand
AAGCTCCATGCTGCCTAAAAAACTCATTCGTCGTTCCCCTCTTGCACAAAAAGCCTCCCGCGATTGGAAGGCTTTCGTCCTTTGTTCTTCAATCGCTTCATTATATCGCAAAAGTACGGGGAAAATCCATATATTTCTGTCTTGTTTCACAATATACGATGCCATCGCGTATATTCGTATACGTATACCAGAAAACAAAACCACAAAGAACATGAACTGTAATCAATGCCGAAAGTTACACACAGCCGGATATTGACATTCTTAATCCGTTATGCTATGATGCAACTACAAAACGGTTGCAACGCAATCAGAAAGGAGTAGCTTATGTCACGTAAACAAAAATTACTTGACAGGTTTCTGCAGGGTGACAAAAAACTGACTGTCGCAGATTTGGATACCCTGATGGAGCAACATCATTGCAAAAAATGCTCCAGCAGGCGCGGTTCAGGTCTGAGATATGTACACAATGAAACAAAACGTGTGCTGACTTTTGACGGCCCCCACCCCGAAAAGGAATTAAAACGATTCCACGTCAGAAAAGTCGTACAATTTTTGCGGGAACTTGGATTCATTAATGTTTAAATGAAAAGTGAATCGGGCGGCAACATTTCCTTTTGTGTGCTGCTGCCCATTCCCTAATCATTTATACTTTTGTTTGCGGACAAAAAACTATAATCATAAAACAGAAAGGAGGAATGAATGATGAAACAGCGTATGGGCTCAATGATGGAATATCGTGAATATCGTGCAAAAATATCTTACGATCAAGAAGACGATATTTTTGTTGGCGAAGTGTTAGGAATTAACGATTCCTTAAATTTTTACGGAAATACGACACAAGAATTAAAGGAGGCGTTTCATCAAAGTATAGACAACTATTTAGAACTATGTAAAGAAATTGGAAAATCGCCAGAAAAAGAATTTAAAGGAACATTCAATATTCGTATTCCATCTGAGTTGCATAGGCAATTATCAGAGGAAGCTGAACTAAATCATATCACTTTAAACCAATACATAAAAACAATTTTGCAAAATCATCATTCATATGCTTTGTAACCATACTATATGCCCCCATTCATGGAGATAGCGCCATGAATGGGGGCAAAGTATTTCTAATATAACTTTTCAATGCCGCGTCGTTTATCCCATCCGTGCCAGCCAACGCTGCAAACCGCCCTTGATATTGGACGCTCTTGCCGCTTCCAGCAGGGGACGGGAGCCTCGGTCGATGTCGAAGGTGCGTCGGTGTCGATGTAGTTGTGGGCGATGTGAAAGATGTCTATTTATCGCGACTATGCCAGTTTCTTACGGAACAATTCTTCCTTCCGCTGCCATTTGCATTCGCGAATTTCTCCGTTGTCGAGGAACGACGCGGTTTCTGTCCCTTCTTTCCACCGGGACAAAATTTCGCGCGGATTCCGAGCCGCCTGCCCATCGTCAATGGGACTGGAATCCTCCGCCGCAGCTTCTTCCGCTTCGTGTTCCTCCTCTTGCGGTTGCTCGATTTCTTTGTACGCTTCCCGATATTCTACGCCCAAAATCCCGCAGAGTTTTTCCGCAAGAGTATCATTTTCTTCGGACAAGCCGCGAATCCCGTCCGCAATCTCGCTGGAACAACGCGCTTCCGCCCATGGAAGCAGCTTTCCGTTTCTAAAATACATCAAGGCTTTTTTCATATCGAAATGCGCGCGCAGTTCCTCAATGCTCCGCACCATTTCGCCATTCGCCATTTTCAAGGCAAATTTGATTTTCCGTGCCATGTCTTTGCTCTCCTCCCGCCGCTCACCGCACTTAGCCAACAAATATTGTCCGCATATCCCAACAGACAACAGAAATGATTTCGTCTTCGCAGACGATTTCCAAAATAAAATCTTCGTCCTGATAGGTTGCTATGCTGAAATGCGTTTCGTCCATACCGTCTTGCAGCCAAAATGTCGCTTGCACATCAGCGAGCGCAGAAAAGAGAACATGGCGGATGTCCGCATCGTTCAAAATATGATTGGCGCGATTTTCAATGGCGGCTATTGCCGAGTCTTCCAAAACATCGTTTTCGCGGTACAGCTCCCTGTCGAACGTATAACGGCAATCCTCTATGCGTTTCGGCGACGTGGGCGTATAATTCACTTCCGATTTTAGGAGCGGCTTGTAACCTGTGTCAGGCGTATTTTTTGTAAACACAAACGCAAAACTCATTCCAATGTCTCCTTTCGTTGAAGAATTGCGGCTCATATATCGTTGAAGATGACATCCTAGTCATCTTCATCTCCGAACTGTTTAACATCGAAACTGATCTGAGCAAACTTTCTGATTCTCTTGTTAATCTTGATGTTGCTCGCTTCAGTATTCATCAGCAAGCCTCCTTTGTTTGACTGTACTCATACAACCATTCTCCAAGATCTGCAAGACGATATTGAAGAATTAGCTCATCTTTACAAATAAACCTGGTATCTTCAATCTCTCTTTGACATTTGTAAAAATAAATCCATTTCTTCATTTTATCCTTACCCAGATCTCCATAAACAGATATTAAGAGATCATTATCTTTGTCATATTCTTTATAACCCTTCTCATCCCCTTTATAGTCTGCAATACTAATTAAAGATATGGGATTTTTAAGACGGATAAGATCTTTGTTTAAGAGAATATTGATTTTATTGTCTTTATACTCAAACATCTGATCCACTCCATCAAACGGCATAACAATATTGGACAGCGCAATATTCTTATCATCCCCGATACTACTGTGAAGAATCAACTCCTTGAGATAGTAGCAGAAATCTTCTTTCGCCACCATCCATGCCTGGAAGAGAAGACGCAACGGCTGCTGCTCTCCTTTTGCGATCAACATATTCCTCACAAACTCAAGAGCTCCTACATAGTCATTCTCATGATCAGGATTGATCTTCAATGTGATATTTTTATCTCCTTTGACTTCGATCGGCTCTAAGAACTTCTTGCTGACTTTGCCCATCATGTTCTTGAAGTTGTCATACATGATCATGAAGTCATCCAAACTGATCTCCTTACCCTGAAAGTTCACCATTTGATTTGCCATGTTTACAGTATCCATTTACTTGTCCTCCATAGCCGCGAACTTTACCCCATACGCTCCAGCCACCTCTGCAAGCCGCCCTTGATATTCGACGCTCTTGCCGCTTCCAGCAGGGGGCGGGAGCCACGGTCGATGTCGAAGGTTACGTTCAGCAGGATGTCTTGCGCCGCGTCGAAGAGTTTTTCCGCATTTTTGCGGTCTTGGTCGCTCAGCATGAAGTCGAGAAGCTTCGACGGGCGGTAGGTTTGGCGGATTTTGTGGTTTTCTGCGCCCGTTTCCTGCGGCTCCGGCTCTTGGGGCGTTTCTTCCCGCAGATGCTCGGGCAGGAGGACGTTTTCGAGGACGATGTTTTTCTCCGCCAGCGCTTCCTTTGTCTCGGCGGCGATGCTGATTTCCGGCTTTCCGAGGATGCCGATGTAGGTACGGTTCGCGACTTTGGCGGGAACGGTGAATTTCTCGCCGCAGAGGTAGATGGTCGCCTCGTCTTCGTCGATCAGCTCCGCCAAGTCCTCTTGGGAAAAAGCGACCTGCCCCGCGTGGGACAAGATTTCCTCGTCGTCGGTAAGCTGCTGCAATTTCGCGCGTTTCTCGTTCAGCCGCTCCACCGCGTCCACGTCGATCTCGTCGTCCTCGCCCTCGTACTCGACGCCCAAAATCTCGCAAAGCGCACGATGGAAGCCCGGCGCGTCTTTGTCGAGGCCGGAAACTTTCTCCGCAAGCTCCTCATAGTAACGATTTTCGAGCCATTTTACGAGTTTGCCATCCAGAAAGTGACCAACAATACACTCCATATCAAAATTATTTTTCAATTCTTCTAATGTCCCGACCTTCACGCCATCTTTCATTTCTAACGTAAATCTAACTTTTTTTGCCATGATATTTCACCTCTTATTGCAATAATTCCAACACGGAGTTACTGCTGTCTTTGTGCAAAAAAAATCTTGCACCTTCCAACGTTTCGCACGGGAAATCACAGCCTTCCTGCAAACGATTCCCTTGCATGACATATTCCACAGCACGACACCAATCACGAATCATCGCTTCATCAAAGTCCATGCAATAAGCAATGTCGATAATGGAATCCAGTTCATTGTTATAAATCTCATCGTCAAGTGCAGCCATGAACAGCATCCAAAACATCATTTGATTGCGTGATTGTTTGCTTTTCCCAGCAGTTGCAGAAAATGGATTGGCTTGATCATCTTTTTGCGCCCTTTTATATATCTCAATGATTTGATCTATATCCGAAATAGCAGTCACCTTATCACGAGGATAGTTTCCGACTATCTTCTGTAATAAGGTAATGTAGGCGTTTGAATTGTAACTATCTAAAAAGGATGGACGACAAGGGACTCCGGACTCGAGTTGAAAGGCAAAATACTTTTTAGGATAATCATTTATTCTTTTTCCAAATATTCCGCCATAGAGAGCCCTATCCTCTAAATTGAACCAATTTGATATTTCACTCAAAATCACTCTAAACTTAGCCAATTTCGTTTCTTCCGACATCCAAAATCCCTCCTAAAAATTCCTCAACCGACAAAAAAGAAACAACACCGTCCCGTCACTCCTCTTTATGCAAGAAGAATCTTGCCCCCTCCACCGTTTCGCACTCCAAGTCGCAATCCTCGCTGAGCTTGTTCCCTGCAAAGACGTACTCGACGGCGCGGCACCAATCCCGCATCATCGGCTCATCGAAGCCAAAGCACGCAGCAAGTTCGGCAACGGTGGCAAGCTGCTCGTTGTAGATGTCGTCGTCCATTGCTACGAGGAAGAGGTTCCAGAAGATGATGTAATACGTCCAATCCTCCGTATATCCATAATATGCCTTACAATCACGCAACTGATTTATACTTTGGGAAAGAATTTCCCGAGAATACTGAATAGGAGTAATATCCATGTCATCTCTCCATGGAAATTGGAATTGATACTGACTAATTTCATTTTGTACATTTGGTTCTACAAAATATTCTCCGCCATAAGGAACAAGTTTTCTCTGATAAAAGGTATGCCAAAATGCACCAGGTTTAGAACGATCAGGGTTAATAGGATAAACTGGAAAAATAGTTTCAATTAGAATTTTTACATATAAATTTTCCGTTTTTCCCAGTCCTCCAGCAATGCAGAGATAAGGATCATCATTCGGCCAATATGAGTCTTTCTTTTGTAATATACATGCATCGTAATCGTAAATGTTCTTAATCTTCTTGCTTTCCGAACAATCCATTGGATGACGCTGATAGTAACCGGTCAATGTATTTTTTCCCACATAAAGAGCAATCTCTTTTACCCAAATAAGAAATCGTTCCATTTTTACCATTGTATTTGTCTCTAACGGGGTTTCTTCCTCTTTTGGCTCTTCGATTTTCCTTAACGTCACTTCTCTCACCTTCCTATAATGATTTAAGACTTAAACTTGCGGTTCAATCCATATTAAACTTATTGCTTGCAATAATGCCGTTTTTCAGCAATGCATTGTATAGGGTTACGCCATAATGCGCTGTGTTTAACAGGATACTCTTATCAATACTTCCTGGTGTCTCTTTTATATATTTTTTAATCATCTTTTCACAAGAGATTACTTCAATATCGTTTTTTGAATACTTATGATAGAAATAGCAATACTTGCCTTGTTTTATATAGCTACAGAGGTTATTTGTAATTGAACCTACATACCCATTCAAATATTCAACCCATTCTTTTGATCCCATTTCTGATTTTGCGCGAATCATCGGTATCAAAAAAGCTGTAATCATATTCCATTGAACGTGAAACCCATCAAAAATTTGTTTATTATCCATCTCATTAAAATAAAGGTCAGTAACTGCCCTGACATCTTCCATTGCAATTTCTCTATCAAGATAGTGTATGATTTCATTTGTTTGGAAATCAATGTCAATGTGGCATCCTATTCCCTTTATTGAGAGCATATCATTATCAACACTATAAATACATGGCTCATATTTTTGAAGACAGCGTCGCCCGCAAGCAAACCCCATAAGAGAAGTATCTTTTGCGTATCTTTCCACACAATAATCAATCGTCCAAATCATATTAGTTCCTCCATTCCCAATATCAAAACCAACTTGCAACCGTACTAAACGCACTGCTTACTGCATTACTTACCGTACTTGCCGCCGAGGATACCATCCCGCACAATGCTCGTCCTCCGGCCTTGATCCCTTCCCACGCCCCTTTCACAACCGTCTTGGCAACTTCCTTGACCTTTTTTGCGCCCTCGTATACCAATTCGCCAACCTTCGAGCCAGCGGCGTAACCGACCATGCCGCCGATCAAGCCGCCGACAAGAGGACCCGCGACCGGGATGAAGGAGAGTGCCGCTGCGCCGATAGTGGCACCCGCTGCTCCCCAATAGAGCCCAGATACCATCGCTGTCGTGGTTCGTGCCATCAGGTCAAGCCCTTGACTGCCGCTGATTTCGCCCGAGGCGACTTTCATCATGATTTTTACGTTTTCAATGCCCACACAGGCAATCGTCGTGATTACCCCGATGGGCGTTCCTTTTGTCAAAACAGGTACAACGCCCTTTTCCACGCCGACTTTGAGCGCACCGGCAGCGGCGGCTTTTACGCCCGCGTCCGCACCTGTCCGAAGGGCGACATCCACGACCTCATTCGCCTTGATTTCCTCTCCATCAAAGGCTTTTTTCGCCATGTAGAAGCCCGTTGCCATCGTCGCTCCGACTGTACCGGCAAAGGCAGCGTTTTTGCCAAGATGCAGCGCAAGGTCGCGGGTGCTGTATGCGTTCCAGTCATAATATTCGATGCGGTCTTTTTCTTGCGCTTGTAGCTGCAACTTTTTAGCTTCGGCTTTGGTGAGCGGGGCGGACTTGGTGGATACCTTATCCGTGCCGCCGATGTGATCCGTGATTGTCTTGCCGGGACAAGCCGCTTGCACCTCTTCCACTTGCTCCGTGGGAACTATGATGATTTGATTGTTATAATTCCCTCGCTTGATCATTGCGATGGTAGATTTTGCGTCTTGCCCGTACTTGAACTGATATTGATGGACAATCCGCCCCGTACGCGCATTGCGGATTACAGCGTCAAAGGAATTTTTGCCGTAGGTCTTGCCCGGTTCCGGAGCCATGACTTCGGCGCGATATTGCGGCTCTCCCAGTGCCGCCTTTGCATTGAACGAATTGACGTGCGATTGCTCGGCAATAAAACCGTCCAGATTAAAGCATTGGCTGACTGCATCGCTGTTTGTGCTGACGGTGCGATACATCTGCGCGTTTGCCTCAAAAAGCGTGCGGTCTATATTCGCGAGGTAGTTCCCGTACTCGTTGACATTAACGCCGATAGCTGCCTCTTGCATGGTTTCGAGGAACCAATCTTCCTTGCGCTTGCCGCTGTCGCAAGCTGCGTTGATGGAGGCGAGGTTTTTGTCGCATTTCTCGACGCCCGCGACGATTTCGCGGGCCATTTCCCGGATTTCCGCTTCGGATTTCTCCGGCAGTTCCTCGGCGAGCCGCTTGCGGAGCCATTCCTCGTCGGCCATGTCCTTCGGCTTCTCCGCGTAGCTGTCGAGGAATCTTTGCATGATGGGGCGCATGGCTTTCGCCTCTTCCTCGCCGAAGCCCTCCATTGTGGGATGGATTTCTTCATGGACGATGCGCGCCTCTATGGTCGTTTTCGTCTTTGCCGCCTTGGGCTGTTTCTCGCCTTTGTCCTGTTCCTTCGCATCCTGCGCGGACGTTTCCGGTTTTTGCGACGCGTCCTCATGGGAAGCGTCGTTTTCCGTTTCCTGTTCCGATTGGCTTATTTCCCGTTCTGCTTCCTGCGGGTCGGGAGAATTTGCATATTTCATCTCGTCACCTCATTTGGATGCGTTCTTGAACTTACGGGATTCGTAAAGGTCGGACATCTTCTTGATGGAATCCTTCATAATCTCTGACAGGGAGTGCGTGTTCTTGATAGCTTTCAAGATGCCATCGGTGGTGACATGCTCCTCGTCCTTTGAGAAAGATTCCTCCACGCTGTCCTTGACGACGCCCTCGATGTCGGCGCCGCTGTAACCTTCCGTCTTGCCTGCGAGCTGCTTGATGTCGATATTTACGAGGTCTTTGGGTCTGCGCCGCTTGATATGAATGGAAAAGATTTTCTCCCGCTCTTGCTGCTTCGGCAGGGCGACGTAGAAGATTTCGTCAAAACGGCCTTTCCGCAGGAGTTCCGGCGGCATTTTCGCGATGTCATTCGCCGTCGCCACGACAAAGGCGAGGCTGTCCTTTTCCTGGAGCCATGTCAGGAACGTGCCGAAAAGCCGCGTGGTCACGTCCGCGCCGCCACCCTCGCCGCCGATACCCGCGAAGGCTTTTTCCAATTCGTCGATCCAGAGGACGCAGGGGGAGATGGCTTCCGCCAGCGCGATGGCACGGCGCATATTCGCCTCGGACTCGCCGACGTATTTCCCCATGAGCCGCCCCATGTCGAGGCGCAGGAGCGGGATGCCAAAGAGTTTCGCCGCCGCCTTGGCGTTCAGGCTTTTGCCGCAGCCGGGCATCCCCGCGATCAAGACGCCCTTCGGGATGTCCACGCCGTAGGCTTCCGCCTCGTCGATGTTCTTGAAGATTTTTTCTTTCCGCTTCAGCCAGTCTTTGAGGCTTTCGAGGCCGCCGATGTCTTCGAGGCTTTCTTTCAGGGGAATCATTTCGAGGATGCCGGCCTTTTGGATGAGCTGCCGCTTCTGCTCGATGACCAGCGAGAGGTCGGCGCGGGTGATTTCGCCGCCGTCCGACAGGGCCAGCGCGAGAATGTTTCGGATTTCAAATTCCGAGAGGCCCTTGAAGGCAAGGGAAAGCTCGTTCAGGAATTTTTCTTCCAGCGGGTCGATTTCCTGCTCCGCGCAGAAGTCCTGAATAACCTTTCGGATGTCCTCTTGGGTCAGGTAGTCCATCGTCAGGAGCGTCAGGTAGTTTTCCAGTTCCTTCGGGATTTTCGTCACCGGGGAGACGATGACGATATTGAAGCCGTCCAGCCCTTCATTGATGAGTTGCGCCAGCTTTTTGAGCCGGGAGACGACGGCGGGGGTGTCGGGATGGTTTTCGAGGAAGAAGTGGGCGTCCTTCAGCACCAGCACTTTGCGCTCCAAGAA
>CAMVIO010000063.1 GCA_947167555.1 uncultured Selenomonadales bacterium | reverse complement strand
AAACAAAAAAGCCCGGAAAAGCCTTTGCCCTTCCAAGCCAAATCACCTCAATTTACATTTTATCAAAAAACCCAAAGTGTAATCTGATAAACCAAAGACCCAATCAAAGCCGTGCAGGGAATCGTCAGCACCCATGCGACAAGCATCTGCTGCGCGACGCCCCAGCGCACCGCGCGAATGCGCTTCGCCGTGCCGACGCCCATAATCGATCCGGACACGACATGCGTCGTGCTGACCGGCAAATGAAGAATCGTCGCCGAAAAAATGACAAGAGACGAATTGAGATCCGCCGCAAAACCGCTGATAGGCTCCAGCTTGAAAATCTTGCCGCCGATGGTCTTGATGATGCTCCATCCGCCCATCGCCGTACCAAAGGCCATCGCCGTCGCGGCAAGCAGTTTCACGATCGTCGGCACTTCAAATACTTCAATATATCCGCCGGAAAGGAGCGCCAGCGTGATGATACCCATCGACTTCTGTGCATCGTTCGAGCCGTGGGAAAACGCCATCATCGCCGCTGAAACAAGCTGCATCTTCTTGAATCGGTCATTGACGATATGAGGCGTACACTGCCCAAACAGGAAATACAAGAGATGCATCACGAAATAACCCGTGATTATCGCAATCAGCGGTGACAAAATCAAAGAGAGAATGATTTTCCCGATGCCGACAAGATTCAGCCCCACGACGCCTGCCGAGACAAGAACCGCACCGACAACACCGCCCACCATCGCGTGAGACGAACTGGACGGAAGCGCCAGTTTCCATGTGAAAAGATTCCAGAAGACAGCGCTGACCAACGCGGCAATCAACACATGCTCATCCACATGAATCGAAGAACTGACGATATCACTTCCGATTGTCTTCGCTACGCCCGTCGAATACATCGCACCGAGGAAATTCAGCACCGCTGCCATCATGATTGCGTTTCTCGGCGAGATTGCCCGCGTCGATACGGAAGTCGCTATCGCGTTCGCCGTATCGTGGAACCCGTTGATGAAATCAAAAACCAACGCGAGCCCGATGACCGTAAAGATCATATACTGCAACTCAGGCATATTTCATGACCACGCCGCGAATCATGTCCGAAATATCTTCGCAATGATCGAGCGTGTCCTCCAAATTTTCCAAGATGTCCTTCCACTTGATCAGCTCAATTGGGTCCTTCACGTTGTCAAACAGGAACGCAATCTCCTGCCGATAGACGCGGTCCCCCTCGCTTTCCAGCTTGCCGATTTTATGCGTGGCCTCCAATATGAGCTCTCGATTTTTCTTGATATCCTTCAAAAGTTCAAAGGCATTAATCAGCTCGCTCGTCGCTTCTAAAAGCAGCTTTGTCATCGAAACGACGCCCGCTTTCGCTGCGCCCGTCCGATAAATAACAATCCGCTGCAACGTCGTCTGCAAAAAATCAACGCCGTCATCAAGACCGTTTGCCAAAGCGAAAATATCCTCACGGTCAATAGGAGTAATGAAGGTTTGATTCAGCTCATCGATAATCTGGTCGTTGACGGCGTCCGCCTCATGCTCCAGGTCAATGATTTCCTTCATCTTGTCCGCTGCCCGCGTATAGTCGAGCATGACCTCATCGAGAATCAGAGACCCCCGATAAAAACATTTGGCGCTTTCGACAAAGTGGTCAAAGAACTCCGTGTTTTTCCGTTGAAAATTGAACATGCGATCCCCCCGCACATTGTATACAAACGAAACCGCTTACACTATACCATGAATTCTTTGTCTCGGCAAGATTCAGCGTTTCCTCGCCAATTCCGCCATTTCGTCGAAATCCCTTTTTAGTTGGAAATACTCATCGGCGAGCTTCAGTGCGGCGAGAACACCAATACGCACGGGCGGCAGATTGTTCACCTGCCGCGAAACCGCCCGCATTTCCTTATCGACGACGGACGCCAGCATTTGAAGATATTCGGGATCCTGGTCCGTCTTCAGCGAAAATTTTTCACCAAAAATTTCAACGACAACTTTTTGGTCCATAGTATCGCTCCTTATTTACATACGAAGCTCTGCGCCGAATTCTTTCTTTGCCGTCTCCACAATCTTCCCTACGGCCGTGTCCACTTCCTCATCCGTCAATGTCTTTTCCCCGGACTGGAAGTGCAACGCAAACGCAAGACTCTTCTTTCCTTCGCCGATCTGCTTGCCCGTGTAGAGATCAAACAGCGCGACGTCCTTGAAATAGGGCCCCGCATTTTTCTTGATGACTCGCTCGACATCCGCCGCCGCCGTCTCTTCCGAAACAATCAAAGCAAGATCACGGGAAACCCCCGGATATTTCGGAAGCTGCTGAGACGTGAAATTCTTTGCCGCGTTGGCCAATAGCGTCGCCACATCCACCTCAAATACATAGAGCTTTTTCGTGACGCCGAAAGCTTCCTGAACCGCCGGATGGACTTCGCCGACCACCGCGAGCACATCCCGGCCTTTCTTGAACACCGCGGTTTTCCCCGGATGAAGAGCGAAATGTTCTCCCGACTCAACTGTGTAACGAGAAACAGACAGCGCCGCGAAAAGCTGCTCCACGACGCCTTTTGCATCGTAAAAGTCAATCATTGCGCCGTCTTGTCCCCAGCCCACCGGCTCCCGACGCCCGGTCAAAATCCCCGCCAGCTTCAGGACCTCGTCCGGCTGCTCCGTCACAGGCAGCGCCTTAGGCAAAAAGACAGGAGCAATCTCAAAGAGCCGAACATCCTCATTTTTTCGTGAGAAATTGCGCACTGTATTTTCCATGAGGTTCGTCAAAAGCGTCGTACGAACCAGCGGATATTCATCCGTCAGCGGATTCATGATGGGAATCGCCCGGCGAAGCTCGCTGTCCTCCGGCACATTCAACTTATCGAACAGCGATGGATGCGTGAACGCGAAGGAACGCGCCTCGTCCATGCCGAGAGAAGCGAGAATACGCCGAATCTTGTCAGAAAATACCTGCCGCGCGCTCTGCCTCGCCTCCATGACCGCGCCTTGCGGCGTCGTGGACAAAATATTGTCGAAGCCGTAAATCCGCGCGACTTCCTCGGAAATATCCTCCATGCAGGATACGTCGCCGCGCCAAGACGGCACAGTCAAGCGATACGCTTCTGCTCCTGTATCCTCGACAACAAATCCGAGACTTTCAAGAATTCCTTTCATCTTCGCACCCGGAATTTCAGTGCCAAGCCGGCCGTTGACCTCCGCCGCCGTAAACGACACTGTCGTCTTTTCCTGCTTTACCGGATAGACATCAACAACCCCCTTCGTTACCGTACAAGCGCCCATTTCCGAAAGCAACTGCGCCGCACGGTCAAGGGCTCGCACCGTCCCCGTTACGTCCACGCCACGCTCGAAACGTCCCGACGCCTCGGAATGAAGCCCAATCGCGCGAGAAGTCCGGCGAATCGACGGGCCGTTGAAGGACGCCGCTTCCAAAACCACCGTCGTCGTTTTTTCCGTAATCTCCGTTTCAAGACCGCCCATGACGCCCGCAAGCCCCGCCGGCTTCTCCGCGTCGGCAATCACAAGTTCGCCGCCCTTCGCCAGACGCGAAGAATCATCAAGAGTATGGACGTTTTCCCCTTCCTCGGCACGACGTGCCGTCAGCGAATGACCGACGACCTCGTCATAATCATAGGCATGCATCGGCTGGCCGAGTTCCACCATCACGAAATTCGTCACATCGACCACATTATTGATGGAGCGGATGCCCGCACCCTCCAACCGTTTTTGCATCCACTCGGGCGACGGACCGATTTTCACGTTTTTCAGCACCCGGGCGGAAAAACGCGAGCAGAGATCCGGCGCGTCGATAGCGATCTTCACCATTTCCTCCGCCGTTGTCTCATCGTCTTCCTTAGCGGAGATTTCCGGCCAATGCGGCTGCTTTCCCGTCAATACGGCAATTTCTCTCACAATGCCGAAAACGCTGAAGCAGTCGCCGCGATTCGCAGTCAGTTCAAATTCCAAAACGCAGTCATCCAGTCCCAGCGCTTTCGCAGCCGGCTGCCCAATCGGCGTATCGTCGGGCAGGATATAGATGCCCGTCTTCTGCTCCTCCGGCAGATTCGCAAGCTCCATCTTCAGCTCGTCCGCCGAGCAGAGCATTCCCATCGACGGAACCCCCCGAAGTTTTCCCTTCGAGATTTTCTGTCCGTTCGGCAGATGAGCTCCCACCAACGCTACCGGAACGACCTGTCCCTGCTTGACGTTTGGCGCCCCCGTCACGATGGTCAACGGTTCTTTTTCCCCCACATCCACTTTGCAGATCTGTAAATGGTCGGAATCGGGATGCGGTTCAACTTCCATGAGTTTTCCCGTCACAACCTTTTCCAATCCCTCGTCTGCCCGAACAACATTCTCCACAGGAATACCCGCCATAGTCAAGAGGTCGGCGAGTTGCTCCGGGGTCTCGTCAAAATCAATATAATCCTTCAGCCACTGAATCGATACCTGCATATATGCTTACTCCTTCTGTCGTCAAATACTTTCGTTATTCAAACTGGCGCAGGAAGCGCAGATCATTGTCATAGAACAAACGCAGATCATCGATGCCGTAGGAGAGCATTGCGATACGCTCAACGCCGAGGCCGAAGGCGAATCCCGTGACCTGCTTCGGATCGTAACCGCTCATTTCCAGCACATGCGGATGAACCATACCCGCGCCGAGGATTTCCAGCCAGCCGGTGCCTTTGCATACACGGCAGCCTTTTCCATGACACATGACGCAGGAAATATCGACCTCCGCACTGGGCTCCGTGAACGGAAAAAAGCTCGGACGGAAACGCACCCCGATATTCTCGTTGAAAATACGATGCAAAAACAGTTCCAATGTACCTTTAAGGTCGGAAAAACGCACCCCTTTGTCAATCACAAGCCCTTCCACCTGCGTGAACATCGGCGAATGAGTCGCATCGTAATCGTCACGGCGATAAACGCGTCCCGGAGCAATCATGCGAATCGGCGTGTTCGGCTCATGGGCCTGCATCGTGCGCGCCTGCACCGGCGACGTCTGAGTGCGCATCAGGATTTCCTCAGTGATATAGAAGGAATCCTGCATATCCCGCGCCGGATGATCCTTCGGCAAATTCAGCGCCTCGAAATTGAAATAGTCTCGCTCGATCTCCGGCCCTTCCTCGACGGTAAATCCCATATCCATGAAAATCGCCTTGATGCGATCGAGAGTCAACGTTAACGGATGAAGATGCCCTTGCCATTGATGGTGCCCCGGAAGCGTCACATCGAGCCGCTCGTTTGCAAGCTTTTCTTCCATATCCCGGACGCGAAGTTCCTCCCTCTTCTTTTCCAAAAGGGCCTCAATCTGTCCGCGCGCCTCGTTTACAATCTGCCCGATGCGCGGACGCTCCTCCTGCGCCAGTTCCTTCAATCCGCGCAAAAGCGTCGTGAACTCGCCTTTCTTCCCCAAGAACTCCACGCGAACATCATTCAACGCGGAAAGAGTATCTGCATGCTGCCGGATTTTCTCCGCCGCCGCCTGCTTCAATCGTGCAATCTTTTCCTCCATAACTGCCTCCCGAACGGAAACAAACCGTTTCCTGTAAATTTCCAAATCATCTTATTTTATTACGGATGACGAAAAAACGCAAATAGCAAAATCCGCAAAGCATAGACGCAATTACGCCAAACGCTTTGCGGATTTTGATCGTTCCTTACACATTAATCAAGCCGATGAGTTTCACAGATTCTCATTTTCCTCCGAATCCAGCGCAAAAACAGAATCTTTTCTTCGCATTGCCTTCACATTGCGCTCGAAGGTCTCATTCTTTGGATTCAATTTCAGCGCCTTTTGGAAATCCTCGGCTGCCTTATCGAATTCTCCTGACTGATAATATGCAACGCCTCGGTTATTGTATGCATCCGCATCCTTGGGCCGGATTTCGATTACGGCAGAATAATCCTCAATGGCCTTTTTATATTCCCCGCTTTCGTTATACAGGTTACCACGGTTGCAATATGCGTCCGCATACTGTGGAGCGATTTCAATGGCTTTCGTATAATCGTCAATCGCTTTATTCCTCTGTCCCAAAATTTTATAATCATTGCCGCGATTGAACCAAGCCAAAGCATACTCTGGATTGATGTCCAAGGCGCGGGTATATTCCTTGACCGCCTTTTCATATTCTTCCATGACATCATAAACACTGCCGCGCTTGGCATACATGGCTATGTATTCAGGATCGATGGCTAGGACACGCGTATAATCTTCAATCGCCAGCCCATATTCCTCTTTTTTTAAGCGTACATCGCCACGATTGGCAAACGCCTCCGCATAACGGGGATCCAGTTCAACAGCACGCGTAAAATCCGCAATCGCCTTGTCATAATTTTTACGCCCATTCTGGGCAATGCCCCGGTCATTATAAATGTTTGCGGAATCAGGAAGCAACGCAATCGCTTTGGTGCAATCAGCAACCGCCCTGTCATATTGCCGAGTGCAAACATACGCATTACCGCGTCCTTCATACGCTTCCCCATAATCAGCATTTAGAGAAATCGCTTTGGAAAAATCCACGATCGCTTTCCTGTATTTTTTATTCCCCTTATAGGCGAGGCCGCGATTGTAATAGGACACCGCATGATCAGGAAGCAATGAAATCGCTCGATTCAAATCTGAAATTGCCCGATCATGCTGCGAATTTGTTTCATACAGAATCCCGCGGTTGACATATGCCGCCGCGCAGTTCATGTCCATAGCAACGGCACGAGTGTAATCGGCCATTGCCATATCAAGCATTCCTTTATCCTCATTGACAACTCCGCGATTGCTATACGCGACCGCATTCTGAGGATCGGTGCGAATCGCAGCATCACAGGACGCAACAGCTTCGTCATACGCCTTTTTTTCATACGCTTGACAGGAAGCATCCACCTCCAGTAACGACAAAAATTTATTATCCTGCGCCATTAACGCTCGCATGATTGCTTCCACCGGTTGTCCCTGTGCTTCCGTCTCGGCAAGTTTCCGTTTCAACTCAGCAGCATCCTGATTCAGCCGTTCTACGGTTCTACAAAGCTCATCAACCATCAAGGTTGCTTGTCGTTGCTCCTTGTGTGGGCGCTGAAAAGCCGCGTCAATAGCGGAATCATCCAACGTAGCTATAAGCTCCACAATTATGCGTTTATCGCCTCCCGGCAAAGCTTCGCTGTGTATACCTCTATGGGACTCTTGAAGCAGATTCCACGCAATAGCATAGCCTCGTTCTTTTGAGATCTTACCATTGGCGGCCTGAATACGCTTCACTACATATATCGACATCTGCTCAGCGACATTTTCCTTCGCGTCCATAAAGGCACGCTGCTCCGCAACGGACGGGGTCTCAAAGTCGCCGGCGACATACTCCCCCATTGCCGAGAACGACGAAGCAGTTGCAAAAGTACGTGATGCGGATAACAACAATATCAAGCAAACAGCAAATAATAATCTTGGAACACGGGATATTCCGATTTGATATTTTTTGTTCATATATCCCCCTAAACGGTTATTACAATTTTTCCACAAGCTCCAACACCTTAGCGAGGTAATTATCTTTCGCCTCAACAAAGGTCTCGCCAGTCTTCCTGACGCGAAGCTCGATCGTTCCTTCCTCGACAGTCTTCGGCCCCACGGTGACACGGAGTGGATAACCGATCAAGTCGCAATCCTTGAACTTGACGCCCGCGCGCTCCTTCCTGTCGTCGAGCAATACGTCAACGCCGGCCGCTTTCAATTCACTATAAATCTGCTCCGCCAACTCCAACTGTTCCGGCACCTTTGCATTGACGGGAACGACAACAACCTCAAACGGAGCAATCGCCCTCGGCCAAATGATGCCGTCTTTGTCGTTGTTCTGCTCGATGGCAGCCGCCATCGTCCGACCGACGCCGATGCCGTAGCACCCCATGATCAACGGTTTTTCCTTACCGCTCTCATCGAGGAAGGTCGCGTGAAGCGCTTCGCTGTATTTCGTGCCGAGCATAAAAACCTGTCCTGCCTCAATGCCCCTTGTCATTTTCAGCGGCGCACCGCAATGCGGGCACGGATCGCCTTCCTGAACAAGGCGGATATCGGCAACGATTGGCTCGCCGAAATCGCGCTTCGGCGTTACATTTTTATAATGCGCGTCAGCCTCATTCGCCCCTGCGACCGCATTCACCATTTCCATGACCGTAACGTCGACGACAATCTTCGTTCCCTTCTTGACGCCGATTGGACTCATGAAGCCAGGCTCGCCGCCAACGGCGCGAATCGCTGTCTCGTCCGCCATGCGAAGCGCAATCGCACCGACCGCATTCAGCACCTTGACTTCGTTGACCTCATGGTCTCCACGCACAAATGCCAGCACGACCTCATCCTTTTCCGTCTGATAGGCAACAGCTTTGATTGTCTTTTCAACGGGAACTTTCAAATAATCGGCTAAAAGAGCGATGGTCTTCGTGCCCGGCGTCGCGACTTTTTCCAACGGCAACTGATCCTCAGCTTCGGCATGGATCGTCTTCAGCTCCGCTTTTTCGTCGCTGGCCGCATAGTCGCATTTCTCGCAGTAAGCGATGCTTGACTCGCCGGCATCCGCCAACACCGTAAACTCATGGGAACCACCGCCGCCGATGGCGCCGTTGTCAGCCTCGACCGGACGAAAGGTCAGCCCGCAACGCGTAAAAATATTCGTATAGGCGTCATACATTTTTTTATAGGAAACGCGCATCCCCTCTTCGTCCTTATCGAACGAGTACAGATCCTTCATGATGAATTCGCGTCCGCGCATCAGGCCGAAACGTGGGCGAATCTCATCGCGATACTTATTCTGAATCTGGTAAAGCATCAACGGCAACTGCTTATAGGAACGCACTTCATCCCGCACAATGGAAGTGACCATTTCCTCGTGCGTCGGCCCAAGGCAAAACTCACGACCGTGGCGATCGTTGACGCGAAACATCTCGTCGCCGTAAACCTCCCAACGGCCTGTTTCCTTCCAAAGCTCCGAGGGCTGCACAATCGGCATCGCAATTTCCTGGCCTCCCGCCGCGTCCATTTCCTCGCGGATAATCTGCTCGATTTTCTTGATAGTACGCCACGCCAGCGGCAAATAAGTATAAAGCCCTCCCGCTGCCTTTCGAATCATGCCAGCCCGGAGCATGAGCTTGTGGCTGATAACCTCCGCCTCCGCCGGGACTTCCCGAAGCGTCGGCGCATAAAGCTGTGATGTACGCAT
>CAMVIO010000062.1 GCA_947167555.1 uncultured Selenomonadales bacterium | reverse complement strand
TGGCCACCCATTTGCAGACCACGGGCATCGAATTGATTGATTTGGACACGGAAAATATTTTGTTCGGCGCGCTGGCACATTGCCCTTTCGGCTTTTTTATGTCCGTGCTGGCTGTGTTCCTGATTTTCTCGTTTTTCATCACCTCGGCGGACTCGGCGGTTTTCGTTCTGGCGATGCTCTCGGAAAAGGGAGCACTGCACCCGACGAACCGCACGAAGCTCGTCTGGGGCGTATTGCTGTCAGTCTTGGCGGGGTCGCTCCTCGCGGCGGGCGGCCTCGACGCGCTGCAAAATGTGCTGATCATCGTGGCGCTGCCCTTCTCCGTCGCCATCGTGCTGATGATGATCGCCCTCTACATCGAGCTGGAGCATGAGCGAAACGAGATGGGGCTTTACATCAAACCCGACACCTACCCGGAGAAAGACAAGCCTTTCCGTTCTTATGAAGATTGAGTTCATTCCGCCTGTATACTGTTTTGGCATTTGTCACGGCGCTTGCGCCCATCACGGGCGGAGACGCCAAGGACAGCATGAAAAATTGCGGCAAGAACGAGAATTTCTTGCCGCAATTTTTTTGCCTTGTTGCCGTTCATTCGGGAAATCCTTGGAGCGGCATTTTTGGATTTATGCCGGAAACGTAACGGTAATCGTTGTACCTTTTCCGACTTCGCTTTGCAAGGCGATGCCAGCCTTGAAATACCCTGCTGCGTGTTTCACGATGGAAAGCCCAAGGCCAGTGCCGCCGGATTCTTTGGAATGGCTCTTGTCCACCCGATAAAAGCGCCCAAACACCCGATCCTGGTGCTCGGGTGGGATGCCGATGCCGGTATCGGATACTTTCAGCTCCCCGCCGTTTTCTGTTTTTCTGACCGATACGGTGACCGTTCCGCCGGGTGCATTGTATTTGATGGCGTTTTCCACCAGATTATAAACGATTTCGTGGAGCAGGCGAGGAACGCCTTGCAGTATATAGCTTTCTGCGTGCAGGTCGATTTGCACGTTGCGGCTGTCCGCGGCATCTTCAAGCTGCCGGACGGCTTCCCTTGCCGTTGCGCTGAGATCGACTGCTTCCATAGGCATTTCCAATCCTTCGTCCAGCTGGGACAGACGAATGATATCTTCGATCAGCGTCAGCAGGCGGGAGGCTTCTTTTTTGATGTGCCCAATGAAACGGGGCATATCTTTCAGCTTCACAAGGTTGTTCTCAATCAGGTCTGCGCTGGCGATGATAGAGGTAAGCGGCGTTTTCAACTCATGGGAAACATTGGCGGAAAATTCCCTGCGGGTACGCTCGGCATATTCCTGTTCGGATATGTCGAACGCGAGAATGACAAGTCCCATGACGGTTCCGGCGCTTTCGATCCGGCTGATGTCGATTTGATATATGCGCCCGCCGCGCTCCTCGCGGATGCTTATGTGTCCGGACTCCAGGGCGGCAGCTGTGGCGCGGTTCATGCTGTGGCTTCGCTCAATGGAAAGGAAATCCGCCCCGATGGAATTGCCCGCCGCCCCAAACAAGGCAGCGGCGGCCGGATTGATGCTGAGTATCTTTCCCCTTGCGTCAAGCAGCACAAGCCCGCCTTTCATGTTTGCGGTGATATGCTCAAATTCATCCGTTTTTTGGCGGAGCTGCAAAAGCTGTGCATCAATTTGTTCGTGCTGCCGATAGATTTTGCTGAGAAGCGGGGACAATTCCTCGTAGGCTTCATTTTCAAGAGGATGCTCCAAGTCCACCTGATTCAGCGGCATAATAATGCGTTCCGACAACTGTTTTGCCAAAAACCATGACATGGCTGCCGCAAACAATGCAGCAAGGACAAACCACTGCGCGATTCCGGCGATTAACGCAAATGCCGTTGCATGGCTGACGGAAATGCGCAGCACGGTGCCATCGGGAAGCAGGCTCGCGCGGTAAATCGTCTTTTCCGTCAGTGTGGAGGAATAACGGGAGCTTTCGCCTTTGCCCGACGCAAAGGCTTCCCGGATTTCTTTGCGGCCCGCATGATTTTCCATAGCGGCGGCATCCGCGTCCGTGTCGCAGAGAACCGTTCCGTCCGCGTTCACCAAAGTAAGCCGCAGATTGCCGCTTTCCAGTCTTTCCAGATAGCCGCTGCCGTTTTCTGCGACTGCCGCCGCCGCAAGCGAAAGTTCACTGTCCAGCCGCTGTTCCTGCATATTCCCGAAATAATAATACAAGCAGCCGAAAGCGATGGATAAGCTGATCAACATCACAGCGAGCGAAGTGATCAGAATCGATCGAAATATCTTCTTTGTCATTCTATCTTTTCCATTCTGTATCCAATGTGACGCACCGTTTCAATCAACTCGCCGTATTTGCCCAATTTCTGGCGCAGCGTGCGGATGTGCATATCCACGGTGCGGGTTTCTCCTGCATAGTCCATACCCCAGATATTCGAGAAAAGCTGATCTCTGGTGAATGCTATCCCCGGATGATTCATAAACAGACGAAGCAGCTCAAATTCCTTGTAGGTCACCTGTACCCGTTCGCCGTCAATCGTCAGGGTGCGCTCGTCGAGATGAAGGCCGATGCCGCCCATGGTAAGCTCGCTTGCGCTTTCTGCGGGGCGGCAGCGGCGCAGCACTGACTTAATGCGGGAGATCAGCTCCATCACGCCGAACGGCTTTACGATGTAATCATCCGCGCCCAGGTCAAGGCTCTGGATTTTGTCATATTCCGTGCCTTTCGCAGTAGCCATGATGATAGGCAGATCGCTGAATTTTGCGGAAGCGCGGATTTTTTTGAGCAGCTCCACGCCATCCATGCCGGGGAGCATGACATCCAACACGACAAGCTGGGGTCGCTCGCTCTGCAAAGCCTCCCAGAAAGAATCGCTGTCCTTGAATCCTCTCGCTTCAAACCCGGTGGATTGGAGCGCATATACTTCTATGTCCCGGATGGTCGCGTCATCCTCTACACACCAGACCATATCTCGCCCTCCCTCCGGACACCCGTAACGGAATACAGCACCCGCTCGGCAATATTGGTCGCATGGTCGCCGATGCGCTCAAAGTATTTTGCGATCATCAGCAGATCCAGGGCATATTCGCCGTCGTCGGGATTTTTTGCAATCATTCCGATCAGATTTGCCTTTACATGATGAAAATATTCGTCCACAACATCGTCGTAATCAATCACTTGCTTGGCAAGTTTCGTGTCTTGCTTTACATAGGCGTCTACGCTGTCTGTCACCATCCTGCTCGCCGCTTTTGCCATTTCCCGAAAGGGTCCGTGCTCTTCAGCCGTCCGGCCATTCAGAAACGCGACAATTTCCACAATGTCCTCCGCCTGATCGCCGATGCGCTCCATATCTGTAATCATTTTCAGCGCTGCGGAGATTTGGCGCAAATCGCCGGCTACGGGCTGCTGCTGGAGCAGAATCTTCATGCAGAGGTGTTCAATATCCCGTTCCTTCTGGTCGATTTCCTGGTCGAGCGGGGCGATTCCCGCCGCCGTGTCGGCGCTGCCTTTTTCGAGGGCCGAGGCGGCAAGGGCGATCCCTTCTTCGCACATAGCCCCCATGCGGATCATTTCCGTATGCAGGAATGCAAGCTGTTCATCCAATCTGCTTCTCATTATCCAAACCTCCCCGTAATATAATCCTCGGTGCGCTTGTCCTTCGGCTGCGAGAACAGCGTTTCCGTGCCGCCGTATTCGATCAGTTCGCCCAGCAGGAAAAACGCTGTTTGATCGGAAATGCGGACCGCTTGCTGCATATTGTGGGTAACAATGATGATCGTATAGTTTTCTTTCAGTGAAATGGCAAGCTCTTCGATTTTTGAGGCGGCGATAGGGTCAAGCGCGCTGGTCGGCTCGTCCATCAAAAGCACGCGCGGCTCCACCGCCAAGGCTCTTGCGATGCACAGGCGCTGCTGCTGTCCGCCGGACAAGCCCAAAGCGTTTTTCTTCAATCTGTCCTTTGCCTCGTCCCAAAGCGCGGCGCCACGCAGGGACCGCTCAACAATATCATCGAGCGCCGCTTTGGAGGTGACACCGTGCGTGCGGGGGCCGTAGGCGATATTATCATAAATGCTCATGGGAAAAGGATTGGGTTTCTGGAACACCATGCCCACTTGGCGGCGCAGTTCCTTCACATCCACGCCGGAAGCGTAAATATCTTCACCGCCATAATAGACGCTGCCGGTGATTTTTACAATAGGGATCAAATCGTTCATGCGGTTCAATGTTTTCAGGAACGTGGATTTTCCGCAGCCTGACGAGCCAATCAAGGCCGTTATGCTTTTTTCCGGAATCTCCATGCTGATATTTTTGAGTGCTTGGGAATTGCCATACCATAGGCACAAATCTTTGACAGTCATCCTGTTCATATACTGTTCTTCCTTTTGCAATATTTGCCTGTCAGGGCGGTGCATAGATTGATGAAAACCGTCAGTGCCATCAGGAGCGCGGCAATCGCAAACGCTGCGCCAAATTCCCCTTGGTCTTTCGCATATACATACAAGGCGACGGTCAGCGTTGCTCCCGGGCGCATCAAGCCGTCCAAGACGCCGTGGAGCGCATGGGCGAACCCGGCTGAAAACAGCAATGCGGCGGATTCTCCCAGAATGCGCCCGACCACAAGAATGCATCCGGTAATCACGCCGTCAACACAGGCCGGCATGACGACCGTACGGATTGCACGCCATTTTCCGGCGCCGAGCGCAAAAGCGCCTTCACGGTAGCCTTGCGGGACTGTTTTCAAACTCTCCTGCGTCGTGCGCATAACGACGGGAAGATTCATGATGACCAGCGTCAGCGCGCCGGCCAACAGGCAGCTTCCAAGATGGTTGGAAAAAAAGAGCATCCCCGCTAAACCGTAAATGATCGATGGAATGCCGGAGAGCGTTTCCGCCGCATACTCGATCATCCCGACGATTTTCCTGTTGCCTGCGTACTCTGTCAGGTAGACGGCAGCGCCGATGCCAAGGGGCAGGACAAGGACCAGCGTGGCAAAAATGATGTAGATTGTGTTCAAGAGATTGGGGAGGATTCCGATGGTGCCCGACAAGTAGCTCGGCTCTGTGCTGAGAAACTGCCAAGTGATGCCGTGGAGGCCGCGAAGCAAGACATAGCCGACAAGAAACAGTGCCAGTGCCGCGGTAAGCCCTGTGCAGAGATACATCAGGACTTCCATCAGGCCGATATAGGTTTTCCTCTTCCAAGAAAGTTGATTTCCAAGCATAGCCGCACATCCTTATTTTCGTCGTGGCTGCAAGCGGGCTTCCTGTCCGCCGGTTTGCGGGGAGGCGGGAGACGGCCAGCCGCAAGGCCGGGCTCTATCAAAATTCCTCATGTCATCGTTTAGGTTTTATTGGGAATTCGCCGTATGTCCCTTGAGGAAGAAATGCAAAGCGGCGTTGATGAGCATGATAAAGAGAAACAGGACAAGGGCAATCGAGAACAACGCTTCACGATGCAAGCCGCCGGAATATGCCATTTCGCTTGCTACCGCCGTAGTCAAAAAACGGACGCTTGCAAACAGGGAAGGCATATTCGCCACATTGCCGGATACCATCACGACTGCCATCGCTTCGCCGATGGCCCGGCCGACGCCCAAAACGATCGCAGCGCCCAGGCCGCTTTTTGCCGCCGGGACAGAAATCCTGAAATAAGTTTCCAAAGGCGATGCGCCAAGGGCAAAGGAGGCGTCCTCGTATTCCTTCGGGACAGCTTCCAGCGCGGCCATGGAAACATGAATGATGGACGGCAGGATCATGATCGCCAGGACAATCATCGCCGCCAGCAAACTGGCGCCGTCCGGCACGTTAAAAAATTTGCGGATGCCGGGGACCAATACCATCATGCCTGCAAGCCCATAAACCACGGACGGAATCCCCGCAAGCAGACTGACCACGCTTTCCATAACGGTTTTTATTTTTGCCGGCGCCAGCTTTGCCAGATATACCGCAGTAAAGAAGCCAAGGGGGACGCCGATCAGGATTGCGCCCGCCGTGCCGTAGATACTGGACAAAATAAAGGGCAAAATGCCGTATCTGGGTTGCGATGCGGTAGGAGCCCATTCCTTGCCGAGCAAGAACTTTGTGAGGCCGATTTCGCGGATTGCGGGGATTCCGGAAATAATCAGATATACGGAAATGAGCAAAACACAGCCGACAGTGATGAGCCCCAGTACAAGAAAAATCCCGCAAATGATGTTTTCCGTCCAATCCTTTTTCTTCATGCCCGAACCTCCCCTGTGCATCGGGAAACGGCGAGAACCGCCGCCTCTCCATATAATCATACGATTCTTTTATAAAAATGGAGCGAAAATTTATAGGAGGGAAACGGCGCATATCCTCAGCGGGCAGGGACAACACCGGCAGCGGCGATAATCTTGTCTGCCGCAGCGGAGGTGATGTAGCCAAAGAACTTTTGGGCGGTTTTGGAAAGCGCTGCGTCTTTTTTGGTAACCAGCACAAAAGGACGCTGCATTTTATAGCTGCCGTCTTTGATGGACGCTTCGCTGGGAGCCACCCCGCCCACGGAAACCGTTTTTACGCTCTTTTTGACGGACGCCAAAGAGGCATAGCCGATAGCGTTTTGGTTTCCCGAGACAGTCGCGATGACGTCTCCCGTGGACGTCAGTTCCTGCTGATACTTGCAGGCGTCCTTGACGCCGGCGATGGATTCAAAGCCGTCGCGAGTGCCGGAACCCGCTTCTCGGCCAATCAAAACGATTTTGCCGTCGCTGCCGCCGACTTCGTTCCAGTTCGTGATTTCGTTGGTATAAATCGCTGCGATTTGTTCCAGCGTAAGATGCGAAACAGGATTTTCCGGATGGACAATCATGGCGATGCCATCATAAGCCAAAACCGTCTCGGTCAAGCCGTTTGCCTTTTCCTCGTCCTTTAGATGGCGGGAGGAAAGCCCGATATCGCAGCGGCCGTCTAAAACAGCCTTTATGCCGGAACCGGAGCCGGTGGGATTATAAGCAAAGGAAGTTCCCGGATTGGCTTTCTTAAAAGATTCGCCCAAAGCGCCGATCACTTTTTCCATAGAGGTGGAGCCGTCGACGGAAACCGAGCCCTCCTTGTGTCCGGCGCATCCGGTCAATGCGGCGGCTGCCATCATGGCAATGAGAAGAACGTGGATACATTTTTTCATAACGCTGCACTCCTTTGGATTCAAGATTTTGTTTTTACGCTTCAAAGCATAAATCGCGGGCGTAAAGTTAAAAAGGCAGGTATTGTAAAATCCTTGTCAAGCCTTGGCGGTATGTGCTGATTCCCGACACGGCGATCCATAGCAACGCCAGCTTCGGGATTTTGGCGGGGCAGTTCCATTGCTGACGGAAGAAACGCCGGACGAAAATCATCGTCCGGCGTTTTTTGCGGCAATGCGCGGGATATGGTAAGATAGGCACAAGGGAATGAAGAAATCTGATAGAGAGGAAAATGATTCTATGGAAACATTTCGCGCACAACTGGCGGACCTTTTCAGCCTGCATGAAGACCGGGCCACGGAGGAGGAAATCACGGAGCGCATCCATTCCGGCGCGACGCTCAAAGGCTCGAATATGTGCATCCTCGTCCTCGCCATTTTCATCGCGTCCATCGGGGTGAACATGAACAGCACCGCGGTGGTCATCGGCGCGATGCTCATTTCGCCGCTGATGGGGGCCATCCTCGCCATCGGCTACGGCATGGCGGTCTACAATATCGGCTATGTGCGGGATTCCGCGAAAACGCTTTTGATCCAGGTCGTCTTTTCCCTGCTGGCGTCGGCGATTTATTTTTACCTGTCCCCCATCCACACGCCGTCGGCGGAGCTGATTGCCCGCACCGAGCCGACGACTTGGGACGTTTTGATCGCAACCTTTGGCGGCTTGGCGGGCATTATCGGGCTGACCCGGGCGGAGCGGGGCAACGTCATCCCCGGCGTCGCCATCGCCACGG
Source organism: uncultured Selenomonadales bacterium (assembly GCA_947167555.1). GTDB lineage: Bacteria > Bacillota > Negativicutes > Selenomonadales > Selenomonadaceae > RUG12372. Next base: position 1,368 of record CAMVIO010000062.1, on the reverse strand, counting down.
CGCTGATGCCGCCCCTCTGCACGGCGGGCTACGGCATCGCGCACCAGTCCGGGAAATTTTTCTTCGGCGCGCTGTACCTCTTTTTCATCAACGCGTTTTTCATCTGCTTTTCCGCCTATTTGGTGCTGAAAATCCTGAACCTTTCGCCGAAGGAGCGAATCGACGAGGCTCTTTTCCAGAGACAGCGGAAATATCTGCTGACGATGGGCGTCCTGATTCTTTTGCCCAGCCTGTATATGGCTTGGCAAAGCGTGCGGCAAAATCTCGCGGATGTGCAGGCGAAAGAATTTGTGCAGCAGAATTTCCGCGCCGATGACCTGCAAGCGGTGTCCCATGTCCTGCGCGGCGAGAAAAAAGAATTGGAAGTCCTGCTGTTGGGCCGGATGATGTCGGCGGAGGAGATCGGTACATTGCGGGAAAAGATGGAGGAATATTCCCACCTGCGGGGCATGGAGCTGAAAATCGTGCAGAACGACACCAGCGGCATGGTGCGGGAAGAAGACCTGCAAAACATCGTGGCGTCGGAATGGAACTCGGTGGGCGGCGCGGCACTGGCGGACGCGCAGGAGGAACTGAAAAAATACAAGCAAAAAAGCCTCCGCTACGCGCCCGCCTACCAGCAGCAGGAAAAAGACCGGAAACTCCTGCGGGACATTTCCGCGAAGGCGAAAATCCTGTTCCCCGCGTTCCTCTCCGCGGAGGGCGCGTCTCTCACGGCGGAGGACGGGAAAGGGAACGTGACATACCCGAAATTCCTCGCCATCGTGCGCCTGTCCGCGCCCGTCGAGCCGGACGAGGAAGAAAAACTCCGCCAATGGTTCACGGCGGAGGCGGGAAAGCCTGTGGAACTTGCGATTTTCGCGGACGGGGAGGAAGAATCCGCGCTTGATTATTGATATATGACAAAAAAGACAATATAATCATGATTGTTAGCATATTTTAAGAGGAGAGAGCAGTATGAGAATCGCGGTTACTTATGAAAATGAACTGGTGGGACAGCACTTCGGCCATACGGAGCAGTTCAAGCTGTACGACGTGGAGAACGGGGAAGTGAAAAACGCGCAAATCATCGACACCAACGGCACGGGTCACGGCGCGCTGGCGGGATTCCTCCGCGCCGCCGAGGCGGAGACGCTGATTTGCGGCGGCATTGGCATGGGCGCGCGGAACGCCCTGCAAGAAGTGGGTATCCGCCTTTATCCGGGCGTTACGGGGAAAGCCGACGACGCGGTGGCGGCCTATCTCGCCGGAAATCTCGCTTACAACCCGGACGAGTCCTGCGGCCACCATCACGGAGAAGGAGAAGCCTGCGGCCATCACCACGGAGAAGGAGAGCATTGCGGTCATCACCATGGAGAGGGGCAGGGG
>CAMVIO010000061.1 GCA_947167555.1 uncultured Selenomonadales bacterium | reverse complement strand
TAAATTGAGGTGATTTGGCTTGGAAGGGCAAAGGCTTTTCCGGGCTTTTTTGTTTCATGAGACAAATTCTGGCAATAGGAGGATTTGAAGATATGAGTGAAACTAACCTACGAGAATTGGCAAAAGGGCAGGAGAAGGAAAACGACCTCATTGTCGCCGCGCGTGTCGGCGGGGAAATCCTTGGATTGGGCGAAACGATGGACGAGGGGGCAGCGCCCGTTTGGGTATATCTTTCGAGCCCGGACGGGGAGCGTATTTACCGGCGTTCCGTGTTGTTCCTGACCATCGTAGCGATACAGGAATTGTACGGGGCGGCGGATACGGAGCTGATTGTGCGGGCTTCATTGAACGGCGGACTTTATTGTGACCTCGAGGTTCCGGGGGGGGTGACGGACGGAACCGTTTCAGCAATTGAGGTACAGATGCGCGCGATTGTGGCGGAGGATCGTGTCATAGGTCATCGCGTCGTGCCGAAAGACGAGGCTGTTCGTCTGTTCAAGGAAGCTCGGCAGATTCCGAAGACGAACCTTTTGAATGGCTTTCCGGAGGAGGAGGTCACGCTCTGTTCTTGCGGCGAGTATTACGATGATTTGTACGGCGTCATGCTGGACCGGACAGGCGGGCTCGGCTACTTTGACTTGATGCGTGTCGGGAACGGCGTCCTCCTGCGGACGCCTCGGGGCGGAATGGGGCTGACGCTTCCCAAACCGATGGCGCAGCCGAAATTCTCCCAGACGCTTCGGGAATCGAAGCAATGGGCGAAAATCCTGCATTGTGAGTATTTGCCCGACCTCAACCGTTGCATCCAGTTTGGACAGACGGGCAACTTGATCCGTGTTTCCGAAGCTCTCCATGAAAAAAAGATTGCCGAGATTGCCGATCAAATCACAGCGGGCATAAAGAAAGCGCGGCTCATTATGATTGCCGGGCCGTCGTCTTCGGGCAAGACGTCTTTCGCCCAGCGTCTCAAAGTGCAGCTTCGCGTCAATGGGCTTGAACCTGTTTCAATCTCGTTGGACGATTATTTCGTGAACCGAATAGAAACGCCGCTGACGCCGGAGGGCGCTTATGATTATGAATCGTTGCATGCGTTGAATATAGAGCTTTTCAATAAAGATCTTGTCGCGCTGATGCAAGGAAAGGAAGTCACCTTGCCGCGCTACGACTTCGTCACAGGCGAACGGAATGACGGGGCAGGTCCCAGGCTCTCCATCGCTCCGGAGCAACCGATCATCGTTGAAGGGATTCACGGACTGAACGAAGCGCTGACCCACGCCGTACCGCGTGACGAGAAATTCAAGATTTACGTGAGCGCGTTGACCCAGCTCAATATTGATATGCACAATCGTATTCCGACCACCGACGCGCGCTTTGTGCGCCGTCTCGTGCGTGACTATCAGTTCCGCGCGTCCAGTGCGCTGAAGACGCTTCGCCAGTGGCCGGATGTCAGGAAAGGCGAGGAGCAGAACATCTTCCCGTTCCAGGAGGATGCTGACGCAGTGTTCAATTCCGCGCTGATTTACGAATTGGCCGTTTTGAAGAAATATGCGGTGCCGTTGCTCTCGGCGGTAAGTCCGAAGGAGGATGGCTACGCGATGGCGCAAAGCATACTGCGCTTCCTTTTGTTCTTTGGCAGTATCGACGACGAAAGCGATATCCCGAACAATTCCATCCTGCGCGAATTTATCGGGAAATCCTGTTTTTTCACAAGCAACGGCGACTTGAAGGAACAGTGAGGGGAAGAATGTCATGAAAAAAGTGCGGATTGCCGTGATGCGGAAAGTATGCCATAAAGACCTGATGGAAAAATATGAAAATCCCATTGAACATGCTTGCGACATGGAGGAAGGACAAATATTCCTGACTGAAGGCTGGAAGCGGCCCGACGGCTTCTGCGAAAGCGCGTGGGAAACGGTGTCGCCTTTTGTCATGGCTCTTGCACATGGTGCGGAGGATTTCTATGACGGATGGATGAAAAACAAGAAATCTGCAATGATTTCCTGCAATGACGGTTTCCGTCCTGTGAGTTTCCTTTTGGAGGCGATGGACGAGGAGCAGGAGAAAATTATGTAATATTTGGTATGGATAACACCGTTGCAGGGGAAAAAATGCTTGACAATTTCTGGGGAGTCATGTAATATAATGGACGGCTCCTTCGTCAAGTGGTTAAGACACCGCCCTCTCACGGCGGGTTCAGGGGTTCGAATCCCCTAGGAGTCACCAATATGAAAACAAAGCCCGAAGCAATGCTTCGGGCTTTTTCAATGAATTTGTCGCGATTATCTACTTGTTTGCGAATTAAAATTTCTTTGGCCTTTTCGCTGTTACTTCTTTTCTGTAAGTGTATTTTTTGGTATACTTGTCAATGTGATACTTCAGAGTAATAAAGGAAGATAGTAAATGGATAAACTGATGGAAACTGTGCTTTCCATATTGGCGGGCTCGAAGATTACGCTGGAGATTTTTTTCCTTACGCTGGCGATGTCATTGCCGCTTGGTTTTTTTGTGGCGCTTTTGCGGCTTTCCAGTATTCGCCCGTTGGCAATCTTGATGGATGTCTATATCTGGATCATGCGCGGGTCGCCGCTGATGCTCCAGCTTCTTTTTGTGTACTTCGCGCTTCCGATGGTGGGTGTGCGGTTTTCGGATATCGCCGCCGCTCTTCTGGCCTTTACCTTGAATTACGCGGCCTATTTCGCGGAAATCTTCCGGGCGGGAATCCAATCCATTCCCCGCGGGCAATATGAGGCGGCAAAGACGTTGGGAATGACTTACGCGCAGACGATGAAGCGAATCATTTTACCGCAAATGATTCATCGGACGCTTCCGCCGATCAGCAACGAAACCATCAATCTCGTCAAGGATACGTCGCTGATTTACATCCTCGCGATGAACGATCTCCTGCGCGTAGCTCGTACCATCGTGCAGCGGGATTTCGATATGACCGCTTTTTTCATCGCAGGACTGTTTTATCTTGTGATGACTGCAGTGTTGACGGCAATCTTCAAGCGGATGGAGGCGCATTATGGAAAATACGACGAATAATTCGGAGTATATGCTGCGCGCCCGCAATATTTATAAATCTTTTCAGGACAACGAAGTGCTGAAGGGCATCTCGCTTGACGTGCGCCGCGGAGAAGTGCTTTCCATCATCGGTCCATCCGGCTCGGGGAAGAGCACGCTGCTGCGTTGCCTGAATCGATTGGAAACCATCGACAAAGGTTCTATCGAGGTGGAGGGCAAGCTCCTGGTCAAGAACGGACTCAAAGGCGTCGCGGAATACGCGCCTAAACAGGAGGCGCGAAATATCCTTGCCCGTATGGGAATGGTGTTCCAGCAGTTTAATCTGTTCCCCCATATGACCGTCCTCGAAAATCTGATGGAAGCGCCGATACAGGTCAAGAAACAGACACGCGAGGAAATACAGCCTGTAGCGGAAGCGCTTTTGCAAAAGGTCGGGCTGTACGAGAAACGAGACGCTTATCCGTCCCGCCTCTCCGGCGGGCAGCAGCAACGAGTGGCAATCGCTCGTGCCTTGGCGATGAAGCCGGATATCATGCTCTTTGACGAGCCGACGTCGGCGCTCGATCCGGAACTGACGGTCGAGGTGCTGAAAACGATGCGCGAACTGGCGGCGGAGCGTATGACCATGGTGGTCGTCACGCATGAAATGACGTTCGCGCGGGACGTATCGAATCATGTCATATTCATGGCGGACGGGCTCATTATCGAACAAGGCCGTCCCGCTGAACTATTTGGCTGTCCCAGGGAAGAACGGACGCGCTTATTTCTCGGGAACATGTTGCATTGACAAAAACAGGCAATACAAAACCCAGCGTTCAAAGGAAATTTGCTCTTTGAACGCTGGGTTCTTTTTTGTTATCTTATGTACTCGCCCCGGATATCCTCTTGCGGCGGGGCAATCGGGTAGTTGCCGCTGAAGCAGGCGGTGCAGATCGGAAGGCCGCCGACCATTTCCGAGAGGCGGGAAAGGTTCAGATAGCCGAGGGAATCGACCCCGATCTCGCGGCGGATATCTTCGATGGTCTTGTCATGGGCAATTAGATGGTCCTCCGACGGGATGTCGATGCCGAAGTAGCAAGGGTGCAGGAACGGCGGCGCCGATACGCACATGTGGACTTCCTTTGCTCCCGCGTCGCGGAGCATATTGACAATCTGGTTGCTGGTCGTGCCGCGCACGATGGAATCGTCGATCATCAAAATCCGCTTGCCCTCGACGACTTCCTTCAGCACGCTCAGCTTGACGTGGACGCTGCGCTCGCGGCTCGACTGTTTCGGGCTGATGAAGGTGCGGCCCACGTAGGTGTTTTTCGTGAAGGCGATGCCGTAGGGGATGCCGGACTCCAGCGCGTAGCCGAGAGCCGCCATGTTGCCGGACTCCGGCACGCCGACGACGAGATCCGCGTCTACGGGATGATCCTTCGCGAGACAACGGCCCGCGATCATGCGCGCGTTGACGACGCTGACGCCGTCGATGATTGAGTCGGGGCGCGCGAAATAGATGTACTCGAAAATGCAGCGCGCCGTTTTTTCCGGCTTGGGGCAATGGGTGCGGTCGGAATGGATTTTCCCGTCCTGCCCGATGGTTACGACTTCGCCCGGCTCCACGTCCCGGATGAATGTCGCGCCAATCGTTTCAAGGGCGCAGGTTTCAGACGCAATCACATAGGCGTTGTCGCGCTTGCCGATTACAAGGGGCTTGAAGCCCAGTGGGTCGCGCACGCCCATCAGCTTTCGTGGACTGGCGAGCACGAGGGAATAGGCGCCCTTGAGCTTTTTCATTGCTTCGACTACCGCCGCTTCGACGGAAGGCGCCTTGACGCGGGCGCGGGCGATATGGTAGGCGATAGTTTCCGAGTCGATGGTGGTCTGAAAAATCGCGCCGCCCTCGGAAAGTTCACGGATCAGCTCGGGCGTATTGACCAGGTTGCCGTTATGCGCGAGCATCAACGTTCCTTTGATATAGCGGATGACGAGAGGCTGGGAATTCTCCGGCAACGAGCCGCCCGCCGTCGAGTAGCGAACGTGGCCGACGCCGAGATTGCCCGATAGCTGCGATAGATTTTCCTCAGTGAATACTTCGTGTACGAGACCCATATCCTTGTGGCAGGTCACTTGCGGTTTTTGCGCGTTCGTGTCCGTGACTGCGATACCGGCGCTTTCCTGCCCGCGATGCTGAAGCGCGTACAAGCCGTAATAGATGGACGACGCCACGTTTTGGCCGCTGAGGTCGTACATGCCAAAAACGCCGCAGGCCTCGCCGATGCGCTCTTCTGCTCCAAAGTCCACGCGAAAGCTCCTTCCTATTTTTTCGTTCCGTTTTCCTGCGGAACTGTCGAAAAATAAACTATACATTTAGCTTGCCTAAATTTCCATGCGCGTCGTTGTCGGGGGCTTGACGTAGCTCTGCTACGACTTCGCCCCTTCGCCTAGCGCATGAAAATTTATCCGGCGCTATCTGCATAGTTTATTTTCCTCCAGTTCCTTCGCTTCGCACAGCAAATCCATTTTCATTTCGTAGTAAGAGGGGCTCATGTCGAGGAAATGACGGTGCGGGTTCTCGAAGCGTTGCTCTTCTTCCCAGATTTCCTCCCGGAGCTGCTTCTTCACATACGCCTGTATTTCCATCAACGGCTGCGGCGGCGCGATGCGTTTTCCGTCTTTGACGACGAGGGTCTGCAATTCTTTCGCCGTGCAGTTCTCAAAGCTGCGCTGCTTCCACGGCTGCTCCGGGTCGATGTAGCGATAAGGTTTCGAGAGGTCTAGGGTCTCGTTCCAGCCGGTCAAGAGGTCGGCGATAGCCTGGCCGTTTTCATCGTAGATACGATAAGCGCGCTTCCGTCCGGGGTTCGTGATTTTCTCGAAGGTTTCGGAAATCTTGATTTTGGGGATGCAGGCGCGTTTCTTGTTGACTTCGACCATCTTATAGACGGCGCCGAAGACAGGGTCGCTCTTCGCGGTAATCAGCCGCTCGCCGACGCCGAAGGAATCGATGCAGCCGCCCTGCCGCAGAATCGAGGCAATCGTGTATTCGTCGAGACTGTTCGAGACGATGATCTTGCAATCTTCCAGTCCCGCTTCGTCCAGCATTTTGCGGACGCGCTTCGACAGATAGGCGAGGTCGCCGGAGTCGAGTCGGACGCCTTTGAGACGCTTTCCCATCGGCGCAAGGACTTCTTTCGCGACGCGGATCGCGTTCGGTATGCCGGAGTGCAGCACGTCGAAAGTGTCGATCAAAAGAACCGTGGCGTCCGGATATTTTTCAGCGTATTTTCGGAATGCGGTGTATTCGTCATCATAGTACATGACCCAGCTATGCGCCATAGTGCCGCTGACTGGCAGGTTGAAAAGCTGTCCGGCCAAGATCGTCGCCGTTCCGACGGCGCCGCCGATGACTGCCGCCCGGGCCCCGTAGACCGCTGCGTCCATATTGTGCGCGCGTCGAGCGCCGAAATCCGAGACAGCGCGTCCCGCCGCCGAGCGCACGATGCGCTGGGTCTTCGTCGCGATCAGCGATTGATGGTTGATTTGCGCGAGGATGGCCGTCTCCACGAGCTGCGCGTCAATCGGCGGCGCGACGACGGTAAGGACCGGCTCGTTCGGGTACATGACCGTTCCTTCGGGAAACGCGTAAATGTCGCCGCGAAAACGATAGTCCGCCAAAAAGTCGAGAAAATCGTCATGAAAGATTCCGAGACTGCGGAGATAGTCTACGTCCTCCGCCGAGAAATGGAAATTCTCGACGTATTCGACGACCTGCTCCAGTCCCGCGAAGATGGCAAAACCGCCGTTGTCGGGATTGTTCCTGTAAAAAACGTCGAAGGTTACGGATTCCGCCATCGCGTCGTCGGAAAAGTACCCACCGGCCATGGTCAGCTCGTAAAGGTCCATGACCATGCTGATATTGCGCGCGTCAAATTGAGACATTATATAAACCCTTCTTTAGTTAATATTATACAAGATACTGCATGTATACCGCGTACGCGAAAAGGACCAATGCGAGCGCGATTGCCGCGAAGATGCCCCGCCGGATCCACGTTTCCCTCGTTGGAGTCATCTTCATGCGCCGCTGCGCGTACATCAAAAGCAGAGCGACGAGCAGGAGACTGTACATGGCCTTGTTTGTTGTGTCGAAATAACTCCAGCCCGAGGAAAGCAAGAACATCGTCAGGCAGATGATGCCGACAAGCACGATGTTTTCCCAGGGCTTATATTCGCGGCCCTGCGGCTTTTCCTCCAGCGCTTCTTCCAATTCCTGCGTCGTCTGGATATTTTTACGGATGCGTTTCGTCTGTCGTGCCAAAATGAGTCCACCTTTCTAATTGATTGCTTCTTGGATAGTGGGTAAACAATCGTATTATATCACATATTTTTATTTTGTAGCATAAATTCTGTGGGACAGCGAAGAAAAATTTGATTGCGGGCGGACGGTCTCGCCTGTATAATTAAAAAACATGGACAATACCTTCAGTGTCGGAAAGGAAATGATGGTTTGCGTTTGAGGAGGAAACCGTGGATCGATACGGCGATCCACGACTTTGACGATTTTGTGTATCCGAAGGACAGGCCGGCGACGGAGGCGGAGCGCGGCCGATGGAAGGAGATTTTCGGCCGGTCCGCACCGCTTTATGTAGAGCTCGGTACGGGCAAGGGCGGATTCATCAGCCGGATTGCGGCGCGTGAGCCGGAGAACAGCTTCCTGGGAATCGAGGCGCAGCAGGACGTCCTATATAAAGCGGCGCAGAAAGTGCGGGAGGCAGGGCTGGCGAACGTGCGCCTGCTGGTATTCGATATCCATGAGTTGGAAGAAATCTTTGCTCCCGGGGAGGTCGACGGATTCTATATTAATTTCTGCGATCCGTGGCCGAAAGCGCGCCACGCGAAACGTCGTCTCACGCATCGTGCGTTCCTGGAGAAATATCGCCGCGTGTTGTGTCCCGGTGGGCTTTTGGTTTTCAAGACGGATAACCCGGGGCTTTTCGAGTTCTCATTGGAGGAATTCGCGGCGGCGGGGCTCAAAGTGGAGGACATTTCCTACGACTTGCACGCCGAGAATCGCCCCGATAACATCGAGACAGAGTATGAAAAGAAATTCAGCGGTTTCGGTGAAAAAATCCACCGCTGCGTGGCAAGATTTTAAAAAATACCGTGCAAATTAACGGCAATCATGGTAAAATAACCTATAAACCATGATTATGGAGGCGAGATCATGAGCGCGTTGCTGAACGAGCTTCGCGAGCGTGGCTGCGATGTGGACGGCGCGCTTGTAAGATTCCTGAATAAAGAGGATTTTTACGCGAAATGCTATAAAAAATTTCTCGACGATCCTGCGTTTGCGGGGCTGGAAGAGGCTCTGAAGAAAAAGGACGCGGATACGGCGTTCCGGCACGCGCACACGCTGAAAGGACTTGCCGCCAATATGGGGCTGACGTCGATTCACGATCTTGCGGTCAAGATTGTGGAACCGCTTCGGGCGGGGATGTACAGTGACGAGATGGTGGAGGTTTTCCAGCAGATCATGAAGGAAATGGAAATATATCGCCGCATCGCGACGCGAAGCGGTCTTTGAGGCAAGATGGTGGAGAAGAAAAAAAGGACCGGCGTCCGAGGAAACGCGGATCCGGTTTTACATGAGGAACACGTTCACGTGCATGAGCATGGTCACACGCATGTGCATACGCACACGCAGACGAAAGCGGTGCTGAACCGTATGGCGCGTTTGATCGGGCATTTGCAGTCGGTGCGCCGCATGGTCGAGGAGGGCCGCGATTGCAGTGAGGTTCTTTTGCAGATTTCGGCGGTGGACGCCGCGCTGAAAAACGTCGGGAAAATCATTTTGAAGGACCATATGGAGCATTGCATCGTGGACGCGGTGCAGGATAACGACCGAGAGGCTTTGGCGCGATTGGAACAGGCTATTGACCGTTTCGTGCGGTGATGAAAGGGGCAACAAAGCATGGAGAACCGGGAAAAGATTATGGTCATCGACCCAAAGAGCGGATTGGAGCGTTTTATCGGGAACAAGAAGCTGTACCGCGATTATTTGGAGAAATTTCTTTATGACGGCTCCTTTGAGGAATTTTGCGCGGCGACGGCTATGGAAAACACGGTCATGGCGGATGAGGCCCTGCATACGCTGATCGGCACGTCGGCAAACCTCAGTCTCGACCTGCTGCACCATGTGGCGAGCGAAGCCGTGCTGCAGCTGAAAGGGAATGACAGCCCGGAGAATATACAGAAAATCGTGGACATGGTGACCGAGGCGTATACCGAGGCGTGCATGGCGGTACGCGAGTACCTCGACAAAGAGGCGGAAGGCTGATTATAAGGGGAAAGTCATAGAACGCAAAAAAAGGAGAGATTCGTTTCTCTCCTTTTTTATATGTGTATGGAAATT